>NZ_JBWPJP010000009.1:0-83132 GCF_056583855.1 Prevotella sp. C0209C1
TTCATTGATTCTACCGTGCAGGAGAAGAATATAACCTATCCAACAGATGCGAAGTTGCATAAAAAGATAATCAAAAACGTTCTGAAGATAGTTCATGACAAGTGTCTTCCTCTACGACAGAGTTACACGCGTACGTTGAAAGGGATTTACCGTTCCCAACGTTTTCGTAATCATCCCAAGAATCGTAAGAAAGCTCTTAAGGCAGATAGGCAACTAAGGACCATAGCAGGAAGATTAGTAAGAGAATTAGAGCGTAATCTTGAGGGAAAGAAAGGATATGAGAAGATGTTTGAGCTATATTATAGAGTTCTTTCTCAGAATCGAAAGTCAAAGAACAAAGTATATTCCCTGCACGAACCAGATGTGGTTTGCGTCAGCAAAGGTAAGGAACATAAGCAATATGAGTTTGGCAATAAAGTATCTATTCTTCGCTCATGGTCAGGACTTATTCTTGGTGCATGTTCTTTTAGGAATGAATATGATGGGCATACTATCGAAAAGGCGTTAGAACAAACCCAAAGGATGACAGGAAAGCAGGTTGATAAGTTAGCAGGAGATAGAGGGTATAGAGGTATAAAGCAGATTGGGCAGACAAAGATACTCATTCCAGACGTTCCTAAAGCTAAAGACAGCTACTACCAAAAGAGAAAGAAACACAAACTATTTTGTAAACGAGCAGGTATAGAACCAACAATAGGACATCTTAAAGCAGACCACCGATTATCTCGCAACTTTTATAAAGGTGTGAAAGGAGATGCTATCAATGTATTATTAGCTGCGGCAGCATATAACTTCAAAAGAGCTATGAGAGCTCTTTTGTACCTTATAAAAAGAATCAGCATAAAGCTTGTCAGTACAAACTTTATGCTGAAATATAGTTTTTAAGGGACGACTAATTAGATAATGATATTCTCTTATAACTTTAAAGCTAATTTATTTCTTATTTTGACTAATATTTCTTATTTTTGCAAAAGCTATAGGTTATAAATATTATATTTTTTTATCTATTGCATAAAAGGTCTTGATTAAAAATAAGTATCACATAAACGTTATAAAACAATGCAAGCAAGATGTCACCTATCTGTTCTTATTCACGAGCAGGCAAAGAAATTTGGTGAGAAACCAGTTCTTAAATTTAAAGAATTTGGTGGGACTGACTGGAAAACGGTAGATTGGAATCAGTTTTCTACCCGTGTGAAAGAGGTGTCTAATGCACTACTTAATCTGAATGTTAAGCCACAAGAAACTATAGGTGTGTTTGCGCAGAACTGTGTAGAGTATCTATATACAGAGTTTGGGGCGTATGGTATACGTGCAATAAGTATTCCGTTTTATGCTACCAGCTCTGAGCAGCAGATACAATATATGATACAAGATGCATCTATAAAATATCTTTTTGTAGGTGAACAGGAGCAATATGATAAGGCACACCGTATTTTTCCACTATGCCCAACACTTGAGCGTATTATTGTTTTTGATAAAAATGTGCGTATTAGTACACACGATCCTAATGCGCTTTATTTTGAAGACTTCCTAAAAATAGGTGCTAATTTGCCAAGACAGTCAGAGGTAGAGAACTTATGGCGAGAGGCTTCTTTAGATGATATTTGTTGTATTTTATATACAAGTGGCACAACAGGTGATAGTAAGGGTGTTATTCTAACGTATAAGATGTTTGATGCAGCTATGGAAGCTAATGGCCGTTGTGTGCCTCTTACAGAGCATGATAAGGTTATTAATTTTTTACCTTTTACTCATGTCTTTGAGCGCGGTTGGGCTTATCTTGCTCTAACTTTTGGTACGGAGCTAATAGTGAATACCGATCCTAAGGATATTCTCACATCAATGAGGCAAACAAACCCTACATGTATGGCAGCAGTGCCACGTTTTTGGGAGAAGGTATATATTGCAGTAAAGGATCGTATGGATAGTTCTAACATCTTACAACGTAGGTTGTTTTATAAGGCTTTGCATATAGGTCGTAGTCGTAATGTTTTTTATAAGTCTAAGGGAAAGCGAGTTCCTTTAGGCTTGGAGCTTAAATATAGGTTTTATAATTCCACTGTATTAAGTTTAGTTCGAAAGCAATTAGGACTTCTTAATCCAAATATTTTTCCAACAGCAGGCGCGTATGTATCTCCAGAGATAGAAGAGTTTGTGCATAGTATTGGTATAGATATGATCGTGGGCTATGGCTTAACAGAGAGCTTAGCTACTGTGAGTTGCGACCATAAAGGTAAACCTTATACTATAGGTTCTGTTGGGCGTCCTATTCATAGTATTGAGATACGTATAGGTAAGGATAGCGAAGTGTTATTGAAAGGTCCTACAATAACTCCGGGTTATTACCATCGCGATGCTATAACAGCAGCAGCTTACGATAAAGATGGATTTTTTCATACAGGAGATGCAGGTTATTTAAAAGACGGCGAATTGTTTTTAACAGAACGTATAAAGGACTTATTCAAGACCTCAAATGGTAAATATATAGCTCCACAAATGGTAGAGGGAATGTTGCTTGTAGATAAGTTTGTAGAGCAAGTAGCAATAATAGCCGATCAGCGTAAGTTTGTTTCTGCACTTATTGTACCAGATTTCCGCTTGTTGGAGCAGTGGGCAAAGGAGCATAATATTAGTTTTTCTAGCAGAGAGGAGCTTTGTGCAGACAAACGTGTTAACGATATGATGCGCGATCGTATAGAAACTCTTCAGCAACATCTGGCACAGTATGAACAAATAAAGCGTTTTACTTTGTTAGCACATCATTTTTCTATGGAGAGTGGTGAGCTTACAAATACATTAAAATTAAAGCGTTCTGTAGTGATAAAGAATTTCTCCAATATTATTAATGCTATGTATGAAGAAACAGATATTACCAACACTCCCTCTTCATTAGTATAAATATAACGGAGTTAATATAAAAGTTATATGATAACATCCGATCAATTAAAAGATATACTTTCGCGTGTCGAGTCTTTAAAACGTTATTTAGGTATTGATAAGAAACGTATAGAGTTTGAAGAAGAACAGCTTCGCACACAAGCTCCTGATTTCTGGGAGAATCCAGATTATGCTCGTCAGCAGATGAAAAAGGTAAAGGATATAGAGCGATGGGTGAAAGGTTATGATAAAGCTAAAGCACAAGCAGAGGAGTTGCAATTAGCTTTCGATTTCTATAAAGACAAACTTGTTACTGAAGACGAGGTTGATACTATGTATAATAAAGTAGTTTCAACCATTGAAGATTTAGAGTTAAAGAATATGCTTCGTCAGGAAGAGGATCCTATGGAGTGTGTTATGAAGATTAATTCTGGTGCTGGAGGTACAGAAAGTCAAGACTGGGCAGAGATGCTTATGCGTATGTATATGCGATGGGGAGAAGCTCATGGTTATAAAGTAACAATATCTGATATTCTTTCAGGAGATGAGGCAGGTATTAAGAGCGTTACAATGAAATTTGAATCGGGTGAGTATGCGTATGGTTATTTGAAGAGTGAGAATGGAGTACATAGATTGGTTAGAGTAAGTCCGTTTAACGCTCAAGGTAAGAGAATGACCAGTTTTGCATCTGTTTTCGTTACACCATTAGTCGATGATACCATAGAAGTATATGTTGATCCTGCTCGTGTGAGTTGGGATACTTTCCGTTCAAGTGGTGCAGGAGGACAAAATGTTAATAAAGTGGAGTCCGGAGTAAGGTTGCGCTATCAATATGAAGATCCAGATACAGGAGAAAAGGAAGAGATATTAATAGAAAACACAGAAACACGCGATCAGCCAAAGAATCGTGCAAAGGCAATGCAACTTCTTAAATCGCAGCTATATAATCGTGAGATGAAGAAGCGTATGGAGGCACAAGCTAAAGTAGAGGCAGCAAAGAAGAAGATAGAATGGGGTAGCCAAATACGTAGTTATGTCTTTGATGATAGGCGTGTGAAAGATCATCGTACTAATTATCAAACTTCTGATGTTGAAGGAGTGATGAACGGAAAGATAGACGATTTTATAAAAGCATATCTGATGGAGTTTCCAACAGAAGAGCAAAACATATAGTATAACAATCTTTTAAACCATGTAACTATGAATAATTCCAAGAATTTAAGAAAAAAACAGCGTGCTAAACAACAGGAAAAGCAAGGTAAAACGGTAATATTAGGTATTGCTATAGTATTGTTGTTATTATGTATTATTATCTTATTAATCTCTTTTAGATAAACATTTTAGTGTTGATTTATGAGTGGGATAGAGATAGAACGCAAGTTTTTAGTGCATAAGAATTATGATTGGAAGGCTTTAGCACATAGCTGTATGCATATTAAGCAAGGTTATTTTGCTTCTGTAAACACAGTGCGTGTGCGAGTATGTGATAATAAAGCTTTTCTTACTATTAAGGGACCATCACGTAATGGAGGCTTATCTCGTTATGAGTTTGAGAAAGAAATATCCATGGAAGAGGCTAAAAACTTATTGTATCTTTGTGATGTAGGTATAATAGATAAGCATCGTTATCTAATAAATTATGCAGGACATACATTTGAAGTAGATGAGTTTCATGGAGATAATGAAGGATTAGTAATGGCAGAAGTAGAACTAAGTAACGAGAAAGAATATTTTGATAAACCATCTTTTATAGGCTTAGAGGTTACAGGAGATCATCGTTTTTATAATTCGCACATGCGTAGAAATCCTTTTAAGTTATGGAAAGATAGTTTAGAAGAAGAGTATCAATAAAGCAAGAAAAGCTGTTTGCAAATAAGTTTTTTTTATTTTTTTCTTTAAGAAGCATTTGAAAATAAAATCTTTTTTTTACCTTCATCGCTCTGATCGTAGAGCTGTAATTTTCTTGGTAGCATTATTTTTGCTATCAGGTGTTATTATTTATTTTATTGGTAATAGATATTCTTATACTTCCGATGATAGAAAGAGCGATTCTATTGTAGGTATATCTGCTTCAGGTACAGATATACATTCTAATAATTATCAGTTAGACCGATTAGCAAATACTAAATATTTTACGTTTGACCCTAATACAGCAGACAGCGTAACGTTACGAAAATTAGGCCTATCTCCCTTTCAAATACGTAATATATACCGTTATAGAGCTAAGGGTGGAGTATATCATGCACCAGAAGAGTTTGCTAAAATTTATGGTATGACCAGAAAACAATATCAAGAGCTTGCTCCTTTTATACGTATAAGCGACGACTTTCTTCCTGCATCAACATTAGCTTCTGTGCGTGCTTATCAAGAGCGTAAGGCCGAACGGCAACATCAGGCAATGGAAGCTCTTAGAGCTTTTAAAGCTAATGATAAGTATCATGCCTATAAAGAGTATGATCGCGATACGATACGTTACCCCATTAAGATTAAGTTGGGGCAGAAAATTAATCTTGCTAATGCAGATACAACCTTATTAAAGAAAGTTCCGTGTATAGGATCTGGTTGGGCTAAGGCTATCGTTTCATACGGAAAACGTTTAGGAGGATATGTTGCTGTGGGTCAATTGAAGGAGATTGATAACTTTCCAGAAGAGGCATTACCTTTCTTTGAGGTAAAAGGAGTGCATACAGAAAGGTTAAATCTAAATAAGTTAACTTTGTCTCAGCTACGCAAACACCCTTATATTAACTTTTATCAGGCTCGTGCTATATGCGATTATCGTCGTCTAAAGGGAAGACTAACATCGCTTTCTCAGTTGCGTTTGCTTAAAGATTTTCCGCAAGATGCTATCTTACGGCTTGAACCGTATGTATGTTTTTAGCTTATTTCTTGCATCTTATCTTTTCTTTTCCAACTAATCTTACTACCTTTGCCTTATCAATTCGGGATGTGGCGCAGTTGGTAGCGCACTACGTTCGGGACGTAGGGGTCGCCAGTTCGAGTCTGGTTATCCCGACAAATTATCTTTATTTGTTGTAATATTTTCCCAAATGGGAATAACAAAAAGGACTGATACTTCGAGAGAAGTATCAGTCCTGATTTATAGAAGTTGATAGAAGTTTTATTATATATAAAATTATTATCTTATAAAAAGTAGTTCTCGATATTTGGGAAGTGTCCAAAGCTCATTGCTTACTATAAGTTCTAACTTATCTATTTGATAGCGTATTTCTTCCATCTTAGGTGCTATAGTGTCATGATATGCAATGGCTTTTTTGCGTTGACTTTCTATTTTGTTAGCAATCTTGCGTGTATTGACAAGTTCTTCTACATCTATTTCGATAGTTTTAATACGATTAGCAATATCTTTTATTATACTAATATTGCTCTCAGTAAGTTTTTTCCCTTCTTCTCCTCCAAATATATCCATCATGCTTTTAACGTTCTTAGCTAATAGCGTTTGATATTCAGTGGCTACAGGTATTATATGGTTCATGGCAATATCTCCTATAACACGTGCTTCTATCTGAATGCGCTTTGTGTAAGTTTCCCATTTCACCTCGTTACGTGCTAATAATTCGTTTTTCGTCATTACGTTTGTAAGCTCAAACATTTTAACACTTTCTTTATCAAGATAACGATCGAAACATATAGGGCAGCTTGGTTCGCAGTCTAATCCTCGTTTATATGCTTCTTGCTTCCACTCTTCGCTATATCCATTGCCGTCAAATCGTATTGGTTTACATGTCTTAATGTCTTCACGAATAATATCAATGATGGCAGAAGTTTTATTCTCTCCTTTTGCTATGAGTGTATCTACGCGTTTTTTAAAGTGTATTAAGGCTTCAGCTACTGCAGTGTTTAGTACTATCATAGCTGATGCGCAGTTAGCTTCAGAACCAACAGCTCTAAACTCAAAGCGGTTACCTGTGAAGGCAAATGGTGAGGTACGGTTACGATCTGTGTTATCTATTAGAAGTTCAGGTATTTCAGGAATGTCCAGTTTCATTCCTTGTTTACCTTCAAAAGTGAATAATTCTTCTTTATCAGCCAGCTCTATATGATCAAGCAACTCTGTAAGCTGAGTACCTAAAAAGGAAGAGATGATAGCAGGAGGAGCTTCGTTAGCACCTAAACGATGGTCGTTAGTAGCACTCATAACCGATGCTTTTAATAACCCATTATGCTTATAAACAGCCATCAATGTTTCTACAATAAATACTACAAAGCGCAAATTGTCTTCTGGAGTTTTACCGTTACGATGTAATAAAACTCCCGTATCTGTGGTTAAGCTCCAGTTGTTATGCTTACCACTACCATTTATACCATTAAAGGGTTTTTCATGTAAAAGCACACGAAAGCTATGCTTATGTGCTATCTTTTTCATTAGCGACATAAGCAGCATGTTGTGATCTACAGCTAAATTACATTCCTCGAAGATAGGTGCTAATTCAAATTGTCCCGGTGCTACTTCGTTATGACGTGTCTTAACGGGAATGCCAAGTTGTAAGGCTTCTATCTCAAGGTCTTTCATATATGCCTGTACACGTTCAGGTATTGTACCGAAATAGTGGTCGTCCATCTGTTGGTTTTTAGCCGAATCATGCCCCATTAAGGTTCTACCAGTAAGTACTAAGTCTGGACGAGCAAAGAAAAGATCTTCATCTACAAGGAAATATTCCTGTTCCCAGCCAAGATTGGCATGTACTTGTTTTACATTTGGATCGAAATATTGACATACTTCTGTAGCAGCTTTATTTATTGCTCGAAGTGATTTTAGTAATGGTGCTTTATAATCTAAAGCCTCACCAGTATAAGAAATAAAAATTGTTGGTATACAAAGAGTGTCATCAATGATAAAAACCGGACTTGTAGGATCCCATGCAGAATATCCTCTTGCTTCAAAAGTATTACGTATACCGCCATTTGGGAACGAGCTGGCATCAGGTTCTTGCTGTACAAGGAGCTTGCCAGAGAAATCTTCCATCATACCTCCTTTGCCATCATGGACTACAAAAGCATCGTGCTTTTCGGCAGTACCTTCAGTTAAGGGTTGAAACCAGTGAGTATAATGAGTAGCACCATTATCTAAAGCCCATTGCTTCATACCTTGTGCCACTGCATCGGCTATGGAGCGGTCGAGCCGTGTACCATTATCGATGACATCTACTAACTTCTCATAAACCTCCAAAGATAGATACTTGTACATCTTTTCGCGATTGAAAACAAGCTTACCATAATACTCTGCTGGACGCATTTCTGGTACTTCTACAGGGAGGGGACGCTTCTTAAAAGCACGTTCTACTACGTTAAATCTTAAATTTGCCATGTTTTCTTACCTTGTGTAAAAATATTAGTTGCAAAATTACTAATAAATTATCTTTAGTAAGTAAAAAACTAACAGTTTTAATAATAACTATTTGTAGTGTTAAGGTGAGAGATAAGAAAGAATAGTTGGTTAAAAAAACTGTAAAAGTTAAATTTTCAGAACATAAAACGTCATCTATTAAAGATGAAAAGGTAATATTTCAGGAATAAAAATAACTTATTTTTGATTCATTTTTAATCTATTTTTATAAGAAAAATAGCTTATTTTTACCATACTATAACCTCTTGTTAATGGTAAAAAGAGTATGTTTTAGTCATAAAAACATGTGTTTTGTCTTAAGAAATAATGTTGTTTTGCTTTAATATAAAGTGTTTTTGAGCGTGGTTATATATTTGTTTTTTTTGTTATTGTACATGTTTTTTTTATCAAAAATGTGAAAAAGCATGTAGAGATACTTTTTGTTAAAAATGATATTTTCATGAAAGAAAGATTATATTTAGACGTTTTTTATATATTATAGTTTTCTCTTTATTATTTTTTATTGAATATATTTGTATGAAAATGTAACGATATGTAAGCTCTTTAATGAAGGGTAAAAAGTTAAAAATGGCTTTATAAAAGATGATATAAGACATGAAATTTTCATTAAATGTACTTTTTTGCATATAAAAGTGAAAAAATAGGTAATAAAATTTTGCAATTTAAAGATAACTATATATTTTTGCGAGCAGTAAATGTTTAATGTTTAATTTTTATCAAAAATCTTATGGCCAAAAGACTTTATATGATTTTTGCAGGTATTGCCCTAAGTACGGGTATAGCCTTTGCACAATCGCAGGTTACAGGTACAGTTGTAGATGATAAGGGTAATCCTGTCATAGGTGCCTCTGTGCGAGTATCTGGTACTCAAACAGGTTCTGTAACTGACTTAGATGGTAAGTTTGCTGTGTCTGCTCCTGCTAATGCACAGTTAGAGGTTACTTATGTAGGTATGCATCCTACAAAGGTAAAAGCAGGATCTAACATAAGAGTAGTTTTACAGAGTTATGATAAAGAGATTGACGAGGTAGTAGTTGTGGCGTATGGTACGGCTAAGAAACAATCTTTAGTAGGTGCTCAGTCGAATATCTCTGCTAAGCAGTTAGAGAATCGTCCTATTACTAATGTGTCTACAGCTCTTGCAGGTGCTGCTCCTGGTGTGCAAGTAACAACAGCTTTAGGTCAGCCTGGATCATCTTCAGGTGTTATGATTCGTGGTTTTGGTTCTATCAATGCTTCAAGTGATCCATTATATATAGTAGATGGTTCTGTTTATAATGGCTCTTTGGCTGATATTAATCCACAAGACATAGCAAGCGTATCTATTCTTAAAGATGCTTCAGCAACAGCTCTTTACGGTTCGTCAGCAGGTAACGGTGTAGTGCTTATAACCACTAAGCAAGGTAAGCGTAAGGGTAGTGCTCCTACGTTGACTTTTACTACGAGTCAAGGTATTACTCAGCGTGGTCAAGAGCGTTACAAAACGCTTAGTGTCAATCAGTATTTTCCTGTACTTTGGCAGCAGTGGTATAATCAGCATCAATTCGAGGAAGGCATGTCTAAAGAACAAGCTGCATTATTGGCTAACTATGATATGTTTTTTGATTTCCGTGGTGATGTTTTTAATCCTTTTGCAGGCATTAAGACAGGAATTAGTTATGATGAAAGAACAAACACTTTTGGTACTACGCAAGATAAAACAAAATGGGTAGACGGAGTACCTCAAATAGTAATGCCAGACGGAACTCTTAATAAAGAAATAACAGGTCTTAGATGGGGTGATGATTTAGATTGGGAGAAAGCTCTTTTCAGAACAGGTTACAGAGGAGAGTATAACCTAAGTGGTTCGTATAGTAATGATAAGGTGTCTACGTTTATGTCTTTGGGGCATATTAAAGAGCAAGGTTACCGCAGAAATACTGAATATGAACGCACGTCAGGTCGTCTTAATTTAGACTATAATGTAACCAAATGGTTTGATTTAGGTGGTAATGTGTCGTTTGTACATGCAGCAAGCGTAGCACCAAAGCAGTCATCTGGTTATTTTAATGCTAACTCTTTTCATTTCTTACAAGGTATAGCTCCTTTCTATCCTATACATAAGCACGATCCTATAACAGGCGAATATGTATTAGATCCACAAACAGGTAAGAAGGTGTTTGACTATAATAATGGGCGTCCGTATAGCGCTCGTTTTAATCCCGTTTATGAAGGAGAGTTAGACCATTCTACTACTACGCGAGATATGTTAAACACTCGTGGGCACGCTACTTTTAAAATAATGCCAGAACTAAAACTTACGGTTAATGCTGCATACGATCTTAGTATGATAAAAAAGAAGGTTAGATATAATAATATTATGGGCGACCAGCCTTCAGGATTACTTTCAATAGAAGATTTTGCTACCAGCACGCTTACTTTTAATCAGCTTTTAGAATACTCAAAAACCTTTGGCGAACATGATATTACAGTTCTGTTAGGACATGAGTCTTATAAGTATACTGCTACCGATCTTAATGGAGCTAAAAAGAACATGATGGTATTGGGTCTTGATGAGTTCTCTAACCTTACTAATATAGTTGGATTAGATTCATATACTGATAATTATAGGAAGGAAGGTTATTTCGGTAGATTAAACTGGGATTATAAACAGAAATATAATTTCTCAGCTTCTTATCGTAGAGACGGCTCTTCACGCTTTGCTCCTGATTGTCGTTGGGGCGACTTCTGGGCTGTTGGTGCAGGCTGGCATATCGGAAGAGAGGCTTTCATGAAAAGTACTTCTAAATGGTTAGACGACTTAAAGCTTAGAGCATCTATTGGTCAGACAGGTAATGATAACTTAGAGAAAAATTACTATGCTTATCAGACTTTGTATAGCTTTGGATCAAATAACCTTGATGAAGGTGGCTTAAGGCTTTATTCTTATGCCGACCCAACACTTCGCTGGGAGGCTCAAACAAGTTTTGATGTGGCTGTAGAATATAGCTTATTTAGTAGAGTATATGGTACTTTTGAATACTTTAACAAAGAGTCTTCTGACTTGATATTCCCTTATCCTTTAGCCAATTCGACTGGAGTTACTGAAATAAATAAGAATATAGGTAAGATACGTAACAGTGGTTTTGAGTTTGATATCAATGCTATACTTGTCAAGACTAATGATTTGTCATGGAAGATTAATATTAATGGAACACACTTTACTAATACTATATTAAGACTTCCTAAAGAAAACCGCGAAAACGGTATAGAGTTAGATTATCAAAAATATATGGAAGGTGGTAGTATATACGACTATTATCTAAATGAATATGTTGGTGTAGATCCTGATGACGGTATGGCTATGTATCGTTTAAACAAAGAGCTTTATCCTAATGCTAAACCATTAGCAGCAGAGGGAGAGAAGGCTACTTTAACTAAGAACGGAGATTTAGCTAAAAAGCATTTCTGTGGTACATCTATTCCAGACTTGTATGGTGGATTTGGTACTACTCTTACTTGGAAGAATTTCGAGCTGGGGGTTAACTTCTCTTATCAGCTTGGTGGCAAAACATACGACTCTGGTTATGCTAGTTTGATGGGACGCAAGCTACAAGCAGGCTCTGCTATGCATGTAGATATGCTTAAAGCATGGAAACAAAAAGGAGATATAACAGATGTACCTCGCTTAGATGCAGGGAATGGAGGACGATATGATGCTACACAAAGCGATCGTTTCTTAGTATCAAGCTCTGCTCTTATGCTGAAGAATATTAGCTTAGGTTATAATTTACCAAAGAGTTGGCTAAGTGCAGTTAATCTTAAAGGAGGAAATATTAGTATAGCTGCAGAAAATTTATTCTTATTATCTGCTCGAAAAGGACTTAATCCTATGGGACAGTTCTCTGGAATAGTAGGTGCAGCAGGATATGCTTATGCACGTACATTTACAGCAACTCTAACTATAACATTATAAAAGAATGGTTATGAAAAAAATATTATATACAGTATTAGGAACTTTGCTGTTAACAGTTAGCTCTATATCATGTTCTGATGATTTTCTTAATACAGCATCGAGTACATCTGTGAACAAAGAGTCAGTGATAAAAGATGCCAGAAGCCTGCATGGTCTTCTCAATGGATTACATAATATGATGTATATGTATGATTGGAGAGATGATACACATTTTTGCGGTGTAGGGCATCGTAGTCTATGTGCACAGCTTGATATGATGGGAGATGATATGATTAATACTAATCCGGCAGGTTGGATGTCTATTTATCGTTATCAAGATCATATTAATCCTAATGGTGATATTAATGCTAAGGTATGGGATATGTATTATACTTTGATCCATCATGCTAATCTTTTGATATATGGTACTGAGTCGAATAAAAACATATCAGAGAAAGATAAAAATGTTCTTCTTGGTGAAGGATATGCATTTAGAGCTATGAGCTATCATATATTAGTTCAGCTCTTTGGACATCGCTATGTAGCAGGAGGGGCTAATGATTATTTGGGTGTACCATTACGTCTTTCTACCGACAGCATTACTCCAATGGCTCGTAACACAGTTGCAGAGGTTTATGCTCAGATAGATAAGGATATAACAAAGTCGCTAAGTTATCTAAAGAATGTTCCTGATCGTGGTGTTAAAAATGTAATTTCATATTCTGCAGCTTTAGGTATAGCTGCTCGTATAGACCTAAGTAAGTCCGACTGGGAGAAGGCTAAGGAGCATGCAGATGAAGCTATAAAGCATACCTCTGCTACCTTGCAAAGTGGAAAAGCTCTTTTAGATGGGTTTAACAACTTAAATGCTTCTGAGTGGATATGGGGATATAGGCAAGCATCAGATCAAGATAATGGCTATTTTAGCTTCTATGCTAACTATTCATATAACTTTATAGGTTATAACCAAATCTTACGTTATGCTGTAAATAGAGATATTTACGATAAGATGGGAAAGAATGATGCTCGTAGAGGTTGGTGGGTAGCTTTAGATCAAGGCAACTCTATTCCTAAGGATGCTAATCCTCAATATTTCCCTAAGAATGGTAAATGGGAGATAACAGGGCAATCTATTAAGTTTAAAGCTAAGTCTGCAAATAATGGTATGGGAGATGCTCTGATTATGCGCTTGGCAGAATTATATTATATAAAGGCAGAAGCAGAAGCTCGTTTGCATGAAGATGACGCTGCACGTGAGACACTTAACACTATAATGAAGACTCGTGATCCTGATTATAATACAAAAGCATCTGGTGAAGAACTTATAGAAGAGATTATGAGGAATAAGCGAATAGACTTATGGATGGAAGGACAACGCTTCTTTGATATCAAGAGGCTCGGTATTGTTTTCGACCGTTCTAAAGCAAAAAACTTTAGTTATTTGAAAGAAAGTAATAGAGAAGCTGCACTAAATCGTAATAGAGGAGCTAATGCTCTTAATATTCCTAAGACTAAAGAAAGTGTTTATTGGCAATTTGCTATACCATATCAAGAAATAAAGGCAAATAAAGAACTAATAAAACAGAATCCTCTATCTGAATAAAAAATGAAAAGATTATAACAGAAAAGTTATAAAAGCATTTAAGTAAGTAGATTAATAATAATAATTGTATATTAAAGAGCTATATCTATCTATATATAAAGATAGGTGTAGCTCTTTTTATTGTACGCTCGGCATGAGCATTTTCTAACGGGTGGAAGTCCCGAGTAAGCCCTAATAGCGGGAATTTAATTTTTCTCTACATAACTTTAATAATAGAAATAAACAAACTACATAAAGCACAATAATTTTCCTTTTTACATATAAAATGGAGCTATAATGTTCTAAACTATTTTCTTTTTTTTGAAAATTATTGTAGAAAAGTTTGGAGGATACTATTATTTATCTTACATTTGCAGTGTACTATTTATCTGGTACACTAATATTTTTAAATTTCTAAAACATAAGAAGCTTATGATAGAAGTATCTAATTTAACATTTAACTACTCAGGAAGTAAACACAAGGTGTTTTCTGACTTTAGTTTGCAATTGGCTAATAACCGTATTTACGGTCTATTGGGTAAGAACGGAACAGGTAAGAGCACTTTGCTTTACCTCATAGCAGGGTTGCTAAAACCTAAGAATGGTAGTGTGAAAGTAAATGGATATATAACAAAAAATCGTGATCCTGAGTTTTTACAAGATATCTATATTGTGCCAGAGGAGTACGACTTACCTAATATGTCTTTAGAATCTTATATAAGGATTCATCAAGACTTTTATCCTAAGTTTGATAAAGAAGTTCTTAATAATTGCCTAAAAGACTTTGATATTACTGGTGAGATTAATTTTAAGCAATTATCTATGGGACAAAAGAAAAAGGTTTATATGAGCTTTGCTTTGGCATCATGTTGTAGCCTACTTCTTATGGATGAGCCTACTAATGGGCTTGATATTCCTTCAAAGGCTTCATTTAGAAAGGTAATAGCAGGTAATCTTTCTGACGATTCTTCACTTATAATATCCACTCATCAAGTACATGATATAGAACAATTACTTGATCATGTTATTATAATAAATCACTCTGAAGTGAGTTTAAATGCTGCGATAGATGAAATTACACAGAAATATAGTTTTGGTTATTGTCAACCAAGCGATATGAATAGTAATGTAGTATATGCAGAACCATCACTTCAAGGTAATGCCTACATATCTATTCGTGAGCAAGGAAAGGCAGAAACACAGATTAATCTGGAATTGTTATTTAATGCAGTAACACAAGGAAAGATAAAATAAAATAAGTTATTCTCATGAAAAATTTTTGCTTTTGGAATATAATCTTATTTGTAGGATTAGCTCTTATTACTTTAACTATGGTATAATGTGTGAAAAATAATAAAACTAATGATAAAAAAAACTTATATAATAGAAACAAATTCTTTCAACAAATTAAAGTTTGCTGACGCCGGAAATGTTTTTATTCATATAGGAAACAACAGTTTTATGAATATTACTATGATAGATAAAGATAATAATAGTCTTCTTGCTACTTGTTTAAAAGATAATGTTCTGTTAACATCTTATATAAACGATCAATATGATAAAGTTAATATAAGAAGTCAGGAAAATATAAATGCTAACAATCTATAAAGTTTAAATATATGAAACAATATATCTCACATGTTATAAGATTAAGTATATTTCTATTAGTTATAACTATAAGTAATAGTTCTTGTCTGAGAAAAAGAATTACTTATGGAAAAGTTGTTACTCATATTATGAATGTAAATGCTTTTGATAGTATGGAAGTATCTGGCAACGCTTCAGTTACTTTATTTCAAGGGAAAGAATATAAAGTAGTAGTAAAAGCTCCGAAAAAAGTGCAAAATTTAGTAAATGTAAGTGCGACAAAAGGGAAGTTGTTTGTAAAAGTAAACGATTTACCTAACAAAAATCCTATAATTTTTAATCGTAATACAAACCCTATTACATTAATAAAAGTTTTTGTTATAGTGCCTTCATTAGCAAATATTGATATATATGACAATGCTGATTTTTATATTAATAATCATTTTAAGGCTAAAAAATTAGAAATTAAAGTATTAGATAATGCGGCATGTAATATAAAACAGCTTTATGCTAAGGAAGTAAAAGTAAGTGTTACGGATAATGCAGATGCTTATTTCGAACGCTTTAATGTTATTAATTCTGATATAAAAGTAACAAGTAATGCTGATATTGATATTAAATATATTGATGCTGAAACTTCTATAATATCAACATCAGACAATGCTTCTGCTATTTTAAATGGTAAAGTAAAGCAAGGTATAAAGACTTTCATGTCAGGAAATAGTAGTATCCAAAACAAGGTTAACAATCTTAGAGACAATAAATAAAAAGGAGGAATAGAAAATGAATACATTTAAAATAAACAGATTTTGGAAAGTATTTACGCGTCTTTTGTTAGTGCGCAGACGCGAAATGACAAAGTGGTTTCTTACTATGAGTGGTATTATGCTATTTATATTACTGGTATCAGCTCATGTTTGGGATTTCTCTTCTTATACAAAGACAGAATTGTTTTCTCATTATTTACCACCACTTAGTCCTATTGCATCAATTCTTCTTATATTAACGTTAAACTTTGGTTGTTATATAACTCATGATTTAGAGAAAAAACAAGCACGTATAAGTGAATTGATGTTGCCAGGATCAAGGTTAGAAAAATATATTGCGCGTATTATCTATTGCTCAGTAGTATTCATGATTATAGTAGTACTTGCTTTAGGTTGTGCTGATTTTTTACAACAAAGTATCACTATGATTGTACATAGAGGTGTGAGAGTATCTATAATAGGAATATATTATGACGAATTTAGTAGAAATAATGATATCTGGACACTTCTTTTTATATATCCTTTTATTAATTCTGTTGCTATATTAGGAGGAGTAATTTTTCGTAAAGCAGCTTGGCTAAAAACGTGGATAGCTGTAGGAATAATTATGACGATTGCTTTGTTTGTTAT
This sequence comes from Prevotella sp. C0209C1, assembly GCF_056583855.1. Lineage (NCBI taxonomy): Bacteria > Pseudomonadati > Bacteroidota > Bacteroidia > Bacteroidales > Prevotellaceae > Prevotella > Prevotella sp. C0209C1. Next base: position 16,749 of record NZ_JBWPJP010000009.1, read on the forward strand.
ATTTTTATTTATTACTTATATATATACAAAGACCAATTATGAAATTTATTCTCCTTTTTCTAAAGAGCAATTGAAGGCTATTGTTGATGTTATATTAGTTGTTGTAAGTTTTGTTTTATATTGGTTAGCATATAAGATTTATAACAAGATGCAAGTAATAAACAATCGATGGGTAAACTTATAAATAATAAAGATATAAAAAATCTTATATCTTATTGGCTTTTTATTAATGCCAGAAAGGAATGAAACTATGATATTTGACGAAACAAAAGCAATTTACGAGCAAATAGCAGATAGGCTTTGTGACGAAATAATAGCAGGAAAATATAAAGAAAACTATCGTATACCTTCAGTTAGAGAATATGCTATTACACTACAAGTGAATACAAATACAGCCGTAAAGGCCTATGAATTGCTATCAAGAGAAGAAGTGATATACAACAAAAGAGGATTAGGATATTTTGTTTCTACAGGTGCTCGTAAACAAATAATGAAAGTGCGTAAACGCGAATTTATGTCAAAAATGCTTCCTAATCTTTTTCATGAAATGCAACTATTGGGCATAACTGAGGAAGAAGTAAAAGTGCAATGGCAACAATTCTTAGTAAATCATGAAAAGAATAAAAATTAGCTATAATGTAAAAGTTTTAAAAGGATAAGGAATTATTAGATATATAATGAGTTAGCAAAAAATAATAATTTATTTTGTCTATTGTCTATTTTCGAGTATCTTTGTACCTATGAAAGCACTACAAGCAGATAAAATAAAATGGAGTGAAAATATTATTATTGCCGATGGTGATTATATAGATAGTGTAGCATTCGATCTTATTGTGAATTTTGAAAGAATGCTAAACCGTAAGATACCACCTGCTGACTTTAGTCAGTGGGCTGTAAACGTAGCATTAGATGGGAAAGTAAAGCCAAGCAAGAATGAAGTCTTAGTAATATTGTTACACGATAAAAATAAAGCTATTCTTGAAAACTTTAAGCCTTCGTCGTATGAAAAGGATCTTAATAATAAGGCTTTTAAAGATAATCTGTTAGGAGAATTTGTTATAAACTCCATTCCTACTGGTGATGAAAACAATTCGAAAGAGGTAGTTCTTTATGATTTATTGCAAACGTTTATAGTACATGAAGAAGTGAAACGTATTATGATAATATCAAATACAGAAGACGAAACGACATATAGTGAAATTAAAAATATCCTCAAAAAGGTAGATGAAGACGAAAAACAGATTACAGTTTTTACGATGCAACCAATAATAGGAGGACATTTTAGGCAAGAGATCCTTGGCTATTCATTAATGAATGCTATGGGGATTAGGGCAGAAGAATTTAAAAAAGAATAAATAAAAGGAAAATAAAAATGAATAATATTCCAATAGCTAATCCACGAATTTTAATGATTGGTGCTGGTGGTGTTGCTACAGTAGCAGCATTTAAGATAGTTAAGAATATAGATATATTCGGAAAACTTATGATAGCCAGTAGACGTAAGGAAAAATGCGATAAGCTCGTTGATGCTATACATGCAAAAGGCTATAATATAGATATAAAAACGGCGCAGGTAGACGCTGATGATATAGAACAATTAAAAGCACTTTTTTCTGATTTTAAGCCTCATCTTGTAATAAATCTTGCTTTACCATATCAAGATCTTACTATTATGGAGGCTTGTTTAGCTTGTAAATGCAATTATCTTGATACTGCTAATTATGAGCCAAAAGATGAAGCACATTTCGAATATAGTTGGCAGTGGGCATATAAAGATAAATTTGAGAAGGCTGGTTTAACAGCTATCTTAGGTTGTGGATTTGATCCGGGAGTATCACAAGTGTTTACAGCGTATGCTGCTAAACATTATTTTGATGAAATTCATTATTTAGATATAGTAGATTGTAATGCAGGAAATCATCACAAAGCATTTGCAACTAATTTTAATCCAGAAATAAATATTCGAGAAATTACACAAAAAGGTCTATATTATGAAAATGGAAAGTGGATAGAAACCGCTCCTTTATCAATACATCAAGATATTACATATCCTAATATAGGACCACGCGATTCATATTTAATGCATCATGAAGAATTAGAGTCGTTAGTAAAGAATTTCCCTTCTATAAAACGCGCTCGTTTCTGGATGACTTTTGGAAAGCAATACCTTAATTACTTAGACGTTATTCAGAATATAGGAATGAGTCGTATTGATGAGGTAGTGTTTGAGGCTCCTTTAGCTGATGGGACAGGAAAAACAGAAAGAGTTAAGATAGTTCCTTTACAATTTTTAAAGGCTGTACTTCCTAATCCACAAGACCTTGGAGAGAATTATGATGGAGAAACATCTATAGGTTGTCGTATTAGAGGTGTTAAAAATGGCAAAGAGCAAACATATTATATCTATAATAATTGTAAGCATCAAGATGCTTATAACGAAACAGGTATGCAAGGGGTTAGTTATACCACAGGTGTTCCTGCCATGATAGGAGCTATGATGTTTGTGAAAGGAATATGGAGTAAGCCTGGTGTATGGAATCTTGAAGACTTCGATCCAGATCCTTTTATGGAACAGTTAAATAAGCAAGGGTTGCCTTGGTGTGAAGAGTTTGGAAAAGATTTAGAGGTATAATGCTCAATAATTATGTAAAATAATACTTATAAGCATATTCTTAGAAAAACTAATTTTAGGTGTACATCTGTTTTATTTTATAATTATGATATGCAAAATAAAATGAAAACTAAAATTAACCTCTAAGCTCTTTGTTGTAAATGTCTTATGAAAACTATATAAAAGAATATAATAGAAAATCATAACATATAGCTTTTAGATAAGAAGTAATAGGTTAAATAATAGATGAGTAAATCGAATAATACAAGTCTTCTATATCTTTTAGCTTCTAAAAAAAAAAAGAAATGGCAAAAGAAAATAATGAAAAAGAGAACTCTGCAGCTGAAGGCAAACTAAAAGCTTTACAAGCTGCTATGGCTAAAATAGAGAAAGATTTTGGTAAAGGTGCTATCATGAAAATGGGGGATAGAATTACAGAAAAAATAGATGTAATCCCTACTGGTAGTTTAGGCTTAGATGTTGCTCTTGGAGTGGGTGGTTTCCCGCGAGGGCGCATAGTAGAAATCTTTGGTCCAGAGAGCTCTGGTAAAACAACACTTGCTCTTCATGCTATTGCAGAAGCACAAAAACAAGGAGGGGTTGCAGCTTTTATAGATGCAGAACACGCATTCGACCCAACATATGCAGCAGCCTTAGGTGTAGATATTGATAATCTTTGGATCTCTCAACCCGATAATGGTGAGCAGGCATTACAGATAGCAGATCAGCTTATAAGTTCGTCTGCAGTCGACTTATTAGTAGTCGATTCTGTAGCAGCGCTTACCCCTAAAAAAGAAATAGAAGGTGAAATGGGCGATTCTGTTGTAGGGCTTCATGCACGATTAATGAGTCAGGCTTTACGAAAGCTTACATCTACTATTTCAAAGACAAACACCTGTTGTATTTTCATTAATCAGTTACGCGAAAAGATAGGTATGACATTTGGTAATCCTGAAACTACTACAGGAGGTAACGCCTTAAAGTTTTATGCATCTGTACGTGTAGATGTGCGTAAGAGTACACAAATAAAAGATGGAGATAATGTTTTAGGAAACCTTACAAAGGTGAAGATAGTAAAGAACAAGGTAGCTCCTCCTTTCCGTAAATGTGAATTTGATATTATTTTTGGTGAAGGTATTTCTAAATTAGGTGAGATTATCGATTTAGGTGTAGAATATGATATTATTAAAAAGAGTGGTTCTTGGTTTAGCTATGGTGATACAAAATTAGCTCAAGGAAGAGATGGTGTAAAGAATATGTTAAAAGATAATCCGGAGTTATCAGAGGAGTTAGAAAGATTAATAAAAGAGGCAATAAAGACAAGGAAATAACGAAATAAGGAAAAGAAAGAGGAGCTGGAAGTTATATCGGCAGATAAAAACGATATACTTTCAGTTCTTTTTTTTTATAAAAGTACTATTTATCAATACTTAAAAATACCTATTTTTCAGTATTGCAGCACTTATTATATAGAGATAACTTTGCACAGAATTTTACAATATAAGAAGAAAATAAAAACAAAATTAAAATGAAAAGAATAGTTTTTTTTGCAATACTATCGTGTCTTACAATGAGTTCTTATGCTCAAGAGTATTTTCCTAATACATTAGAAAAGCATGAAAAAGAGAATCCTGCTAAAATGTTTTTAGGTGGTGCTATAACTTTTTGGGCTAATGATAAGACGGTTAAGCTTGATTTATGTCCTGAAATGGGTTATCAATTTAATGAGACATGGGGTATAGGATTACTCTTGGGTTATCAACATGAAAAAGAATATAATACTAATATCACATCTACATCTTTTAAGCTATCTCCCTTTGCACGTTGGTATTATGTCCATAAAGGTCCGTTTAACTTGTTTTTAGATGGTGGTGTCGCATTAGATTGGGATAAAACTAAACGCAAAGGCTTTGAAATAGGGTTGCGTCCGGGTGCTTGTATAGATCTAACAGAAGGCTTATGCCTTTGTTTAAGAATGGGATTTGCAGGCTTTCGTGATAACTATCATAGTGGCGAAGAGCCTAATATAGGTGAAAGCGGTTTTGGGTTACGTTTTGCACCTGAAGAGCTTATGATAGGATTGGAATTAGAATTATAAAAAAAACTACATAAATAATTATATAGCAAAAGGCTGAGCATTGATACTTAACGTATGCTTAGCCTTTTTTGTGTAGTAAGAATAATAGTGAAAGATTGTGTGTTATATTTATCTTTATGTTTGAAAAATAAAGCTCGAAGTCCTATTTTGTAAGGGCTTCGAGCAATGTTCGTGTGATATTTTAGTTTTAACTAATAGAAATATAAAAGGAAAATCTTATTTTATTAGTTTTATATATTTCTTTTTTATTTTAAAGAGATAAAGTTTTTCTCTTTGTTTAGAAAGCTAACACCATAACACCTCTTTGTGGAAGTGTGATATTTTTTGTAAGATCCACTTTTTTTCCTGTAAGAATATCTGTAGCAGTAGTAGCTTTCTTTATTATTTCAGCATAGTGTTTAACCTGAAGTTGGGCTTCTTTTCTATTACCATTTTCGATGGTCATAGCAGTTTTTCCCCCATATTGACGTACTAAAACATATATTCCGTTCAGAGGAACAAACTGGGTTTGTGTACCTTTGCTTATGATCTCGTTGCCTTTTCTCCAGTGAAGTAATCTTGAAGTCCAGTCAAACATAGCGTTTTCTGCATCAGTTCGTCCTTCTTTGGTAAATTTGTTTTTAGCATCTCCTGCAAAACCACCGGGGAAATCGCAACGAACATATCCATCAGTAATGTTCTTTGTACCGTTCATAAGTATTTCGGTGCCATAATAAAGCTGTGGAATGCGTTTCATGGTTAGTAGCAAGGCATATGCTTGTTTTAAGGCTGTAGAATCTTTTCCATTACCTAAGAAACGGTCAGTATCATGATTTTCTATGAACGCAAGTACGTTACTTGGGTTAGCGTATAGAAAGTCGAGTCCTAAGGTATTGTATATTCCCGCAAATCCACTTTCCCATTGGTTGGTTTCTTCGTGCTTTATTTTGTTTATGCGATCGAAGAAAGCGAAGTCCATAACAGTTTTAAGATAGCTGTTTTTATTATTTAATTTGCTGTCTTTTTGCCATGAAGCAGTGTATGCAGGTTCTATACACCAAGTTTCTCCAACGGTGTTGAAATTAGGATATTCAGTGTTAATAGATTTCATCCACTGAGCCATTGCATCACGATCTGCATACGGATATGTATCCATTCTTATGCCATCAATGCCAGCATACTCTATCCACCATTGCGAGTTTTGTGTAAGATATTTCATGACGTATGGATTCTTTTGATTAAGATCTGGCATATTTTGTACAAACCAGCCATTTGTAGTCTCTTCAAAATCCACTTTGCTTGCGTAAGGATCTAATATAGAATTGAGTTTGTAAGATGTTTGAAGTCCGTAATGTGGGTTGTTAAACCAGTCTTTTGAAGGTGCATCTTCGTTCCAAGGGTGATAGCTTCCACAATGGTTAAATATCATGTCCATAACTACCTTTAAGCCTTTTTTATGAGCTTCTTCTATGAGGCTACGGTATTCTTCGTTTGTTCCAAAGCGAGGATCTACTTTATAGTAGTTTGTTGTAGCATATCCGTGATACGAACTGTTAGTGCCGTTTTCTGCAGGCATATCATTTTCCAGCACAGGAGTAAACCATAGTGCCGTTACGCCTAATTGCTTGAAGTAATCGAGGTGTTGGCGAATACCTGCGAGATCACCTCCATGCCTTAGGCTTGGAGCTTTTCTGTCGCAAAACTGGTCTCGCATACCTTTTACGATATCGTTTTTAGGATTTCCGTTAGCGAACCTATCTGGCATAAGCATATAAAGCACATCGCTATTATCAAACCCCTTGTGGTCTGCACCTGCCATTTGGCGTGTTTTCAGCTCGTAAGGAATGGTTATTTTCTTTCCTTTGTTGTTAAAGTGTAGTTTTATCATTCCTGCCTTTGCCTGTGAAAGGTTTAGGTATAGGAAGAGATAGTTTGGTGAGTCTAAACGAACTATAGAGTCGAGCTGTGCGTTGCAACCATCTATTTTAACATTTGCTGTTTTTATTCCTCTGCCATAAACCATAAGTTGTAATGAAGGATCTTTCATTCCAGCATACCAGTTAGTAGGCTCTATCTTGTCTATGTAGGCTTTTTTCTGCGCCATAGAGTTGTTAGTTAGCAATATCATACTTGTTATTGCGATTATGAATAGTCTTTTTTTCATAATTATAATAATAAAGTGTTGTTTTAAATGTTATTTCTTTTTTTCGTTAGCCGTTAAAGTTGTTATTTCGCATATATAAGTAATGATAATGTTATTTTTACTTTAACTATTAGTATACTTTATACAAATTGTTACTTTTTTATTTATTTAGTTGTGTAAGATCAGTGCTGATTGTCTGTCAATCATTACTTCTCCTCCTTGCATCTCTCCTAATCCTTTTTCGTTTATTTGTCCATTTGCACACACAATGGTATAAGTACCATCAGGAATCTGTACCGATTTCAGATCGTTACTACCATTTAGTATAACGTAAATGTCTTTCCATTTATCGCCACCTGCATGATTTTTTAAGTGGAAAGCCACTAAGCAGTCTTGTGAAGGTAAGAACTCTAAGTGCTTACGTACTAAGTCGGCATTACCTAAACGGAAAGCTTTATGAGCCTTTCTAAGTGCTATTAGTCCTTTATAATAATTGAACACATCAGGATAAGTTTTCAGGTTATTCCAATTAAGGTGATTTATAGAGTCGGGTGAATTATACGAATTGTGTACACCTTTCTTATCTCTTAACATTTCTTCTCCGGATAACATGAAAGGTATTCCTTGCGAAGTGAAGACTGCTGTTTGAGCCAATTTGTCTAATCTTATTAGTTCTTCTTGGTCATATTGTGCTTCAGGTATTGATGATTTGATACGATCTACAAGGCACATATCATCGTGGCAACTTACATAAGATATCATTTGTGTAGGCTGAATAGCCCATGGACGTTTAGTGTAATTTACCTTAGAGTAGTCTATTTGAGGGTGACTTATAAAGCCTGCTATACCTGCTTTGATGCTTTCTTCCAAGCCTTTTATTCTTCCAAGAAATCCTGCTTGATGATCATCGGAGAATGGTCCACGTAAGGCATCTCTTAATTCGTCAGAGAAGGCAGCAATGTTAGGAAGTTTGGTCATGTTAGCCTTTACAGCCAATTGTTCTGTAGGAAGTCCACATTTACCAGCACTCCAGCCTTCGCCATAAATAAATATTTGAGGATCTATAGCTGATAATTGTTTGCGTACTTCGTTCATAGTGTTGATATCATGTACTCCCATGAGGTCGAATCTGAATCCATCGATGTGATATTCTTTAGCCCAGTATTTTACGCTTTCTAAGATAAATTGGTGCATGAGTGGCTTTTCGCTCGCTGTTTCGTTACCGCAGCCAGAGCCATTGCATGGAGTTCCGTTTTCATTATAGCGATAATAAGCTTTAGGATATGTACGTTCAAAATTGCTATTATCAATGTCCATGGTGTGGTTATATACAACATCTAAGATTACGCGTATGCCAGCTTTATGTAGAGCTTGTACCATTTGTTTAAATTCTATGATACGCCTTGCAGGCTGTGTGGCATCGTATGAGTAGCTTCCTTCTGGCACATTGTAGTTTAGAGGGTCGTATCCCCAGTTATATTGTGGAATGTTAGGCTTTGTTTCGTCTACAGAAGCATAGTCGAACGATGGTAATATGTGTACGGCGTTAATACCTAATTCCTTTAGATAGTTAATAGCTTTCTTTTCTGTTAAGGCAAGATATTTTCCTTTATGAACTAATCCTGATGAGGCATCTATAGAAAAATCTCTATGATGCATTTCGTAGATTATTAAGTCGGCAAAGTTGTTTGTGGTTACTCTTTTATCTTGTTCCCAGCCTATGGGATTAGTGTTCTTAAGGTCAATTATAGCTCCACGTACCCCATTAACACCCACAGCTTTAGCGAAAACTCCAGGTGTTTCTCCTTTGCCTATATTGAAAGTGTAGAAAACACCATTCAGATCGCCTTTTACGGTGGCTGTCCAGCGGTCTTTTCCTGCCTTTGTCATCTTTATCTTTTTATATGCTTTACCTGATAGCCCGTCTTTGTAAAGACGTATTACAGGTTTAGAAGGTGCGTTAAGACAGAAGGTAGTAGCTTCTTTAGTATAATTTACCTCGTTGAAAACTGTTTGCGCTTTTACTTCTGTTGATAGTAAAAATGCAATTAATGCAGCAGTAAAGTAATGTTTTATTTTCATGTTTTTTATTTGCTAAAGATTTCGATACCTTTAAAGGTACCGAAATCTTCTTTGTTATTATCTATATGACGAGCATACTAAGTCTACTATGTTACTGGTGAAATCGTGTCTATTCATTAGTTCTTCTATACTTATATGCATTCTGTATCGCCAATAATGTTTAGGATTAGCAGGGACATTGATGCGTTCGGCATTGGCATCTTTAAGCCTAAGCTGTTCGTCTATACTCATCCAGTCTTGTATTCCTAAGATGCAAAGCATAGAAGGTGAGTTGAGGTGTCGGCTTACTATATCTCGTGCTAACCAGCCTGGTAGTGGGTGTGGAGCAGGTCCTCCTTGTTGTAACATACCATTAAAATAAGCCTGTGCACGATCCCAATCTTCGTCCCACCATTGTCTTAAGGTAGACATATCGTGTGTAGAAATAGTGCTTACGCTACGGTATGGGTTTTGTGCTAAATATCCAAATCTTACCTTAGGGTCTTTTGGCATGCTCTGAATTTCTAAACTTAGTATTTTTAATTCGTTCATTACCCATGCCACACAGTCTGGTACCATTCCTAAATCTTCTGCACATACTAACATACGTGTAGCGTTTATTAGTTTTGGTAGCTTCTTCATAGCTTCTTGATACCAGAACTGATTGTTACGGCGATAGTAGTAATCGTTGTATAATCGGTTAAAGGTATCTTTATCGCAGTCGTATAAGCTCTCATATATTAGTGATAGCTGTGCTGTAATGCGTGGGTGGAACAAATGCCAGTTTTTGTGGTCACGTACAAAAAGGACGTTGCTTATAAGGGCATAGAGCCCATCTCTAATCCATATATCTGTAGGGGTTTCTTTGCCTTTAAATGCTTCCTCCACTTTACGTTGTGTGTTAAATGCTTCGCGCATTTTATATCTGTCGCCCCATAATGGCTCTATATATTTATTACGCACTTCGTTAGCGTGTTCGCCAAAGATACGATCTAAAATCCAGTCGGTTATAAAAGGCTCGGTGAAGAATTCTTCTTGCCATTTTAGTCCATATCCTTCCACTTCCTCACGGCTCATACCTAATGCAGGTGAGAATTGTCCTAATAATCCGTGTACGGAGTGTATAGGTATTTCCCAAATACGGAAAAAGCCAAGTACATGATCTATGCGATAAGCATCAAAGTATTTTGACATATTTTGAAAACGTCTTACCCACCATCTGCAATTATCTTTTATCATTTCGTCCCAGTTATAGGTTGGGAAGCCCCAGTTTTGTCCGTTTATAGAAAAATCGTCAGGTGGAGCACCTGCTTGTCCGTTTAAATTAAAGTAGCGTGGTTCTGTCCATACATCGCAACCATAGCGGTTTACGCCAATAGGAATATCTCCTTTGAGTATTACGTTATGTGCTTGTGCATACTCATGTACTTCTTTTAGCTGTGTGCTTAATACAAACTGTACGTAATAATAGAAACATACCTCTTTGAAAGCTTCTTCTTTTGGAGAGGTAAGTGCGTTGCGATCTGCTTCGTTCCATTGTTTGTTAGTTTCCCATTTAGAAAAATCGGCAGTGCCAAACTTTTCTCTTAACGAGCAGTATTGTGCATAAGGTACTAACCACTCTTGTTCTTCTTTAAAGAAATCTTTAAACTTTTTGCTTTCTAAAGTCTTTTTGCCTTCTTGCTCAAAGATGTCGTGTAGATAAGCAGTTTTGGTGTTGTTTACACGCTCATAGTCTATTTGTGAAAGTGCGTTAAGCTCTTTGCGCACGGTTTCGTATTGTTTCTTTTTCTTTGCGTCTTTGAGTGCTGGAAGTTGTGTAAGGTCAGCATATTGTGGATGAAGTGCAAAGATAGATATGCATGAGTATGGGTAAGAGTCTGTCCATGTATGAGTAATAGTAGTGTCGTTGATAGGTAGTATTTGTAAGGCACGTTGTTTTGTAAGGCTTACCCAATCTATCATTTTCTTTAGGTCGCCAAAGTCGCCTATACCAAAGCTATTGTTAGAACGTAGTGAGAATACGGGTACTAACGTGCCTGCAACACGAACAGGAGGCATAGAAAAATCAGCCTCTTCCAGTTCTATAACAACAGTATGACCATCTTCCATAGGCATCACGTCTATGGTTCGGTTGTTGCGATTTTCCCAAAGAGTATAGTTTTTCTTATCTTTGTTACTTACAAAGAACTTAAAGTCTAAGCTGCCAGGTAGCAGAGTAGTGGCATTAATGTCTATAACCCATTCGTTGATATTATGTTGTGTCATAGGCAAAGCCTTCTTAACATTCCATGCTCCAAGTAAAGGATTAGAGCCAGATATGTTTAGCACATCTCCTGTCCCAAGCTGTGGGGCACGCACTTTTAATGTAATAGTTTTGTTATACTTTTGCTTCTTAACCTTTTCCTGCTCTTTGTTAAACACGCAATTGGTAACTGCAGAGCTATAAAGGAAAGCATTTTCTGGTATAACATTCCAATGATCGTAAACGTGATAGGTGTTGGCTTGTTCTGCAGAAAATTCCACACGATGCAGTAATACTGCCCATTCACGACGTGTTTCTCTATCACCTTCCTCTAAGCTATAAAAATATTCTAAGGTGGTATCAGGAGTTAGGTCTTTATTTATCTCTACGCTCCAATGATATCCATCTGTGGTGTGCATTCTGTATTGGGCTGTTTCTAATTCTCCTTTATGCTTGTTAGTAACAAGGTTGAGAATAATATCCTGCCCGTAAAAAGTGCTATACTCTATATTAAATTGTATCTTCATATTCTTTTTACTTGTGCTGTTAAGTTATGTTGTTAGTAGAATGTTGTTTCTAAAGAGATTATATACCTGTTGGTAAAATATTACCTTTAAGGTAAAGCTTAATACCCTTTAAATATATAAAAGATATTTATGCTACAAGAAAAATAATTTATTTTCTTTTCATTTTTAATCTATTTTTCCTTTATTTTTAATCTATTTTTATTTTAAAGAGCTTATCTTTTTATGTTGTAAACTATATTTCTTTATGTAAAAAATATAATCTTTTGCCATATAAGAAATGAGCTGTTGTTTTAGTTTATTTCTTTGTTTTATGTTCTTTTATTATGCTAACGCTTAATGCTCCCAGTGCTAACGCTACTCCTGCAACTATCATCATATAGTCTTGTCTTGATCCTACAGCCGACAAGAGAATACCTCCCATTAGTGCAGCAATGATTTGTGGTATGCATATTGTTCCATTAAACAAACCAAGGTAAGCACCCATGTGTCCGTAACCTTCTAAGGCATTTGTAACAAAAGTAAAAGGCATTGCAAGAATTGCAGCCCAAGCGCAACCTATAAGGATAAAAGGAACGAACATAAAATATTGATTATTTACAAATGCAGTCATAGCAAAGCCCACAGCCCCAATAAGTAAAGATAGCCCATAAGCTGTTTTGCGGTTTTTAAACTGTGGTAGTACCATAGCCCAAGCTACCGAACCTATAGACTGAATGGCAAAGAGAATGCCTACCCAGTTGCCTGCTTCCTGATATCCAATAGTACTGGTTGCGTTTTTTGCTAACATGTTTACACCCCAGCAGTTGGCAGCTACAGTACCGTTAGTATAAGTCCACATATACATAAAAGCAAACCAGCTAAAGAATTGTACTAATCCCACTTTCCAAAAAGTGGCAGGAGCATTTTTTAGTAAAGTAATCCAATTAGTCTTATTTTCATTCTCTTCTGTATTTATATTATGGTATTTAGCATATTCCTTAGGGGGCATTTCTTTAACCTTCGCAGTGGTATATAATACACAAAGTATAAGAATAGCTGCACCTATATAAAAGGAATAGACTACCGAATCGGGAACTATACCGTTTGGGGCAGTGTTAGCAATGCCTATAAAAGTAAAGAAGAAAGGGAACACAAAGCCCACTATAGAGCCTGCATTGCAAAGGAAGCTCTGAATGGAATATGCCAACCCTTTTTGCTCTTCATTTACCATATCGCCCACTAACATCTTAAATGGTTGCATGGCCATATTAATACTTGTGTCAAGAAACATAAGCGCAACAAGCCCAAACACCATCGCAGTGCTTATAGCCATACCAAAAGAACCTGCATTAGGAAGCAGACACATTACAAGAACTGCTGCTGCTGCACCAATAAATAAATAAGGTATGCGACGCCCAAAGCGTGTCCACGTCTTGTCGGATAGAGTACCTACTATGGGCTGCACTAAGATACCCATAAGAGGAGGAAGTACCCAAAAATAACTAAGATTGTGAGGATCGGCACCAAGAGTGGCAAAAATACGTGAGATATTAGCACTCTGCAAAGAGTATGCTATCTGCACTCCAAAGAAGCCAAAGCTAAGGTTCCATAATTGCCAAAAACTAAGATTAGGTTTCTGATTCATGATAGTTTTATTTGTTTTCTTTATATTATATTTGTTTTCTTATTTGTTTGTAATAGAGTCGTTAAGACGCTTTGTCGTTCCTCGAAGTATTAAGCGAGTACGAATAATGCGCTTTTCTACTCTGTCTTTTGGTATGATACCTTCTACTTTATCTATTAAGATGTTAGCAGCCTCTTCACCTACTTTTACTCCACGTTGCTCCACTGTCGTGAGCATAGGGTCGCAAGCTATAGCGCGCTGACCATTGGTGAAACCGCAAATGGAAATATCTTCAGGAATCTTATACCCCAAATGCTTACAAACGTAAAGAATGCCTATGGCTGTATCGTCATTGACTGCAAAGAAAGCATCAGGGGGAGAAGGAAGATTTAGCAAGGAAGGGGTTATAGCTTCGGCATCTTCACGATTGTCGCATCGCTTAATATAAGCCTTATCTATAGACAAGCCATGCTTACGCAAAGCATCGTGATAACCATTATAACGATTCTTACCTATTTCTAAATCTACAGTTGTACCATAAAAAGCTATGCGTTTACAACCCGTATTTATAAGGTGTGTAACAGCAGTAAACGTCCCCATATAGTCGTCTACTACTACCATACTTGCCTTTATACTGGTACTAATTCTGTCGAAAAACACAAGAGGAATATCGTTTGCTAATAATTGTTTGAAATGATTAGCATTAGTAGTATGCTTCGATTGAGATACGATAACACCACATACCTGTATCTTTATAAACGATTGGCAGATGCTAACCTCCCTGTCAAAGTCTTCATTACTTTGGGCTACTATTAGCAAATAGCCACGTTGAAAGGAAACTTCTTCTATGCCGGAAAGAATAGAAGAAAAATAATAATGCGTACATTGAGGCAGAATGACACCTATAACACGCATTGTCTTAAGCCTGTTTTTGCGTAAGTTTTCTGCTAAGATATTGGGAGTGAAATTATGCTCGTAAGCATATTGCTTTATCATTTCGCGCTTTTCTGTTGAAATGCGTGGATTGTTTTTTAGAGCACGCGATACCGTAGCCACGGATACTCCGAGGTTCTTTGCAATATCTTTCATTGTGACTTTAGCCTGTTTGGTCATACGGTTCTGCGTTATTTAGAGCTTTATCATAAAGCCATGACAAAAATACATAAATTAGTTATAGTCATTGACGCATGTCAAATGCTTTATTATATTTTAACTATGCAAACGATTGCACATGTAAAAACAGAAATAGTTAGATGAAAATGAATATTAATATTGCCCCCTTGTATATCTTTGCAGTAGATATAGATCTTTTATGATCCTTATTACTACTACAGTCTAAGTAAGATTACTACAATAATAAAATAACAATAACTTAAAGACAACAAGATGAAAAAGGGTAAGTTTAACTTTCCTAGTAGATTAGCCTCCATAATAATGGGGTTGGTTATTTCTGCTAGCGCTTTTGCGCAATCAACAATCAAGGGACATGTAAAAGATGCTTCTGGTGAGCCTATCATAGGCGCATCAATTATTGTTGATGGTACTTCTAAGGGTACAACCACCGATATCGATGGTAACTTTGTTTTGAATGTGGCTCCAGGTACGCCACTTACTATTTCTTACATTGGCTTTAAAAAGCAGCATGTAAATGCTTCTGATGGGCTTAATTTAGTAATGAAAGAAGATGTTGCTAAGCAGATGAACGAAGTTGTGGTTATCGGTTACGGTGCTGTTAAGAAGAGTGATTTGACAGGTTCGGTAGCTGCATTGAAACCAGATGCTAAAAATAAAGGTCTTGTGGTTAATCCACAGGATATGTTAGCAGGTAAGGTAGCTGGTGTGAATGTCGTTAGTGACGGTGGTGCACCTGGTAGTGGTGCTACTATTCGTGTGCGTGGTGGCTCTTCGCTCAATGCTTCAAACAATCCATTAATAGTTATTGATGGTGTGGCAATGGACCAAACTGGTATAAAGGGTGTTAGCAATCCTTTATCTTTGGTTAACCCACAGGATATTGAGTCGTTCAATGTGTTAAAAGATGCATCTGCTACAGCTATTTATGGTTCGCGTGGTTCTAATGGTG
The DNA here is from genome assembly GCF_056583855.1 of Prevotella sp. C0209C1. NCBI lineage: Bacteria > Pseudomonadati > Bacteroidota > Bacteroidia > Bacteroidales > Prevotellaceae > Prevotella > Prevotella sp. C0209C1. The sequence continues at coordinate 32,099 of NZ_JBWPJP010000009.1, forward strand.
TTATCATTATTACAACAAAGAAAGGACGTAAAGGCTTAAAGGTATCTTATAATGGTAGCATGACGGTTAGTATGGTACATAATAACCTTAAAGTAATGGATGGCAACGAATATCGTAAGTTCATTGAAGGGCTTTTTGGTAAAGATAGCAAGGCTTATGGCGTTTTAGGTAAAGCTAATACCGACTGGCAGAGAGAAATACAGCGCACAGCATTAGGACATGATCATAATGTAGCTGTTTCAGGCACTATAGCTTCGCGTTTACCTTTCCGCGTTAGTACAGGTTTTACTAATCAAGATGGTGTTATTAAGACAAGTAATTTTGAGCGTTTTACAGGGGCTCTTAATTTGAACCCTTCTTTCTTTCAAGACCATTTACGTGTTAACTTGAATGCAAAGGTTATGTGGACAAGAAATCGTTATGCTGATGGTGATGCTATAGGCGCTGCACGTATGTTTGATCCTACACAGGCTATAATGTCAAAAGCTGATGATTATAAAAACTTTAAAGGATATTTCCAATGGTTAGATAATGGTGATGCTTTAAATGATCCTACTTGGGCTAAAACTTGTTATTTTTTGGGTACAAAAAACCCAATGTCTATTCTTGATCTTAAAAACGACCGTGCTATTAGTAGAGACTTCTTAGGTAGTGCAGATATCGACTATAAAGTACATGGCTTTGAAGACTTGCGCTTACACCTTACTGCAGGTATAGATAAAGCGTATGGTAAGCAATGGACAGATGTTGACCCTGCTTCTCCACAGGCTGTTTATTATGGTTCACATGGATGGGAAAAACAAGAGAAAGTTAACTCTCAATTGTCTATGTATGCTCAGTATTTCCACGATTTCAATGATAAACTAAAGCAACATGTTGATGTTATGGGTGGTTATGAATGGGCACATTTCTGGCATAATCAGAAAAGCTCTTTTTATGGTATATACCCAAGAACAAACAGAATTTATGGTGGAAAAGATCCAAAAGATATTAAAGACTCAGAATTGAAGAAGATAAATGAAAATAATAAATTATATGAAACAGAAAACTTCTTAGTATCTTTCTTTGGACGTGCTAACTACTCTTTAATGGATGGTCGTTATATGTTTACTGCTACTGTTCGTGAAGATGGATCTTCTCGCTTTAGACAGCATTGGGCATTATTCCCTTCTTTCGCTTTTGCTTGGAAGATGAAAGACGAGGCTTTCTTAAAGGATACTAAATGGTTATCCGACTTAAAACTACGTCTATCTTGGGGTAAGACAGGTCAGCAAGAAGGTATCGGAGATTATAGCTATTTTGCTGTATATGGTTTAAATAAAGGTGCTGATTCTTTCTATAAAATAACAGGTGATGGATCTTTAGCTCGTCCTGAAGCTTATAATCCAGACTTGAAATGGGAAACTACTACTTCTTATAATGTTGGTTTAGATTGGGGTGTCTTAGGACAGCACCTAACAGGAACTATTGATTGGTACTATCGTAAAACTACCGATCTGCTAAACGTAACTACTGTAGCTGCTTTACAAAACTTTAAAAACACTGTGTTGAGCAATATCGGGTCTATGCGTAATACTGGTATTGAGGCTACTATACATTGGTTAGCTGTAAGCCAGAAGGATTTTAACTGGACTATGGATTACAACATAACATATAACGATAACAAAATACTAAATCTTAATGGTAGCAATGATCCTAAATATTTTGTTCCTACTGGTGGTATTAAAGCTGGTAATGGTAACAAAATACAAGGACAACACGTAGGTAATACTATCAATGCTTTCCATGTTTTCCAACAAGCTTATGATAAAAATGGTAAGCCTATAGAAGGTGTGGTTGTCGATCGTAACAAAGATGGTCAGATAACTGATGATGATAAGTATTATTATAAATCACCTGCAGCTCCTGTTACTATGGGTTTTGCTTCTCGTGCAGAATATAAAAACTGGGACTTAGGGTTTGCCCTTAGAGCAAGTATTGGTAATTATGTTTATACTGATATGTTCTCTTCTGCAGAAAGTATGGCTAAGAGTAACATCTTCTTCCAAGATAAAGTTCTTTATAATCGTCCTTCTTATAATGTTCCTTTCAACTGGCAGTCTTATGATACAAAAGCTATTTTGTCAGATCGTTGGGTACAAAACGCATCTTTCTTAAAGTTGGATAATATTACTTTAGGCTATTCTTTTAGCAACTTATTCCCAAGCAGAAAGTGTAATAAGCTATCAGGGCGTGTATATCTAACAGCTAATAATGTGTTTACTGTAACTCAATATGATGGTATAGATCCTGAAGTTTATAATGGTATTGATAACAATCTATATCCACGTCCATTCTCTATTATAATGGGTCTTAACTTGAATTTTTAATTAGCTTATAGAAAAAATAGAGAATAAAAATAAATATAACTATGAAGATTAATTTTAAACATATATTTTCTGCATCATTTTTGTTGATGACAGTAGGATTGGTTAGTTGTGTAGGTGATTTAAATGTTACACCAAAAGATCCAAACCTAAAAACAAAAGAAAAGATTAGTGCTGATGCAGCTTTCAATAAGTGTTATGCTAACTTAGCCTTAGCTGGTAATGGTGGTGCTACTGGCGATTGCGATGTAGATGGTATTGATGGTGGTACCTGTGGATTTGTACGTCAGCTATTCAATTCTGAAGAGCTTACCACTGATGAGGCTATATGTGCATGGGGAGATGAAGGTATTGCTAACTTCAATTTTAACAGCTATGATGCATCTCACCCTATGCTCCGTGGTTTCTATTATCGATTGACAACAGGTATTACTTTCTGTAATCAATATTTGAAAGATTTTGGAACTCATGATGCTACAATGACAGCAGAAGTACGTTTTATTCGTGCTTTGGAATATTTTTATTTACTAAATGGCTGGGGAAATGTGCCATTTTCTACAGAAATATCTAGTGAAAAGCCAAAGCGTGTAGAGCGTGCCGAGCTTTATAAATGGCTGTTAGAAGAGCTCAAAAATGAGGTAGAACCAAAGCTAAGCGAGCCTAAAGTAAAAACATCTACTGATCCTGAATACGGTAGAGTAGATAAGACAGCAGCATGGTTATTGTTAGCACGTTTATATCTAAATGCTGAAGTTTATACAGGTAAACCAGAATGGACTAATGCAGCTGAATATGCTAAGAAAGTAATTGACTCTCCTCACAAGCTTTATACTGGAGAAGCTAAGAATGGTTGGACGGCATATCAGCAACTGTTTATGGGTGATAATGGCGAGAATGGTTCATCTGTAGAAGCCATATTACCAGTGTTACAAGATGGTTTAAAGACAACTTCATGGGCTACTACTATTTTCTTAATGGCAGGTTGTAACGATGCAAATGTTCATGTAAAGAGCGAATCAGTACCAGGTAATGGTACAACACAAGGTTGGGGTGGTAACCGTATGCGTAAGGATCTTGTAGAAAAGTTTTTCCCAAAAGATAATGCACCTGAAGTTTCAGCTTGTGAGATGCCTAAAAAAGCAAAAGACGACCGTGCTATCTTCGACGCAAAAGGTAGAAAATTAGATAATGGAGACAATAAAGATGGCGTAGCAATCTTTACTAATGGTTATGCTGTTTGTAAGTTTAACAACTTTAAAACTGATGGTACTCCTGGATCTAGTTCTACTTTCTCAGATGCAGATTTCTTCTTAATGCGTTCTGCTGAGGCTTATTTAATATATGCTGAAGCTACAGCACGTGCTAATAATGATACACCTACAACAGAGGGTATTAAGTATTTAAACGAATTGCGTAAGCGTGCTCATGCTGAGAAAAAGGATAGTTATACGATGAGAGAAATATGTGATGAATGGAGTAGAGAATTCTATTTTGAAGGATTACGCCGTACAACACTTATTCGTTTTGGATACTATGGTGGTAACAACAATTATAATTGGGTATGGAAAGGCGGCGTAAAGGAAGGTCGTAATATAGATGCACACTTAAATTTGTTTGCAATACCTACTACAGATCTAAATGCTAATGCTGAAAATCTTAAGCAGAATCCTGGTTATTAATAATGGCTTATAAAATAACTTTAAACATTAAAAGACAATTAATTATGAAGACAATATTAAAAACATCCTTAGCTCTTTTGGCAGGTGTTGCATTATTTTCTGCTTGTGATAAGGATATGGAAGATAATCCTACATTGCAAACACCTAAAGAGTTTATTTTGAATACTCCAGGATATGCTAACTATGTTGTGGATTTAGCTACTCAAGACAGCTTAAAGTTTACTTGGGAGCAGCCAAAATATGGTTTTAGGGCAGAAGTAGAGTATGGAATGCAGTTTTCTGCTTCTAATAAATGGAAGTTGGCTACAGATAAGGTAGATAATCAAGGTAGTGTTATTGCCGATTATGCTAATGTAGGTGGAAACACTCACTCATTACATCATGCAGTAGCAGTGAAAGAGCTTGCTAAGGCTATTCAGGAACTGAAGCGCTATTCTGAAAAGGAGCCTATTGGGAGCTTAGACCTTTATGCTCGTACCTTTGCTGTATTTGAAGGTGATACTTTATTTTCAAAGCCTATAATGATAAAGGTTAAGCCTTATTATGTAGCTCTTGCTAAAGCTCCTATTGAAACTTGGTATATGATAGGTGATGGTATTGGTGAACATAATTGGAGTGATCATATCCCATTGTTGCCTTTAGGCGATCATAAGTATGATGCTAAGACAGGTAAAGGCGTTATATCTTGGACAGGATATTTGAACGGTAAAGGTTTTAAAGTAAAGAAGAATCTAAACAATTGGGATGATCAGTTTGGACAGGGTAGTTCTTTTGGTGAATTTAAGAAGAAAGATGGTGGTAATATAATGGTACCTAAACCTGGCTATTATACTGTAACTTTAGATACTAAGAATGAGAAGTTGACAGTAGAAGAGTATAAGGGTACAGCTCCAACATCTGTTTATCCTAAGATGTTTATTCCTGGTAGTTATGGCGCAGAGCAATGGAAGCCAGAAAGCCAAACTCCTATGACAGCTTTAGGTTCTAAAGATTACAACCATGATTGGAAGGCTACTATAGAGCTTAAAGAGGATGCTCCTGATGGAGGTGGATTAAAGTTTGCTGCAGGAAGCTGGGATCATAACTGGGGTGGTAAAGCATTCCCTTATGGAGCAGGAAGTAGTGATAATATAATGTACAAGAAAGGTACTTATACTGTTTACTTCAATGATATTACAGGGCAGTATTCTTTTGTAAAGCAGAAGTAAAAACATCATACTGGAATAAGATTATAGAGGCTTGCATTTTTAGGTGCAAGCCTCTATTTTTATGGTATTATTTCATGGGTATATAGCTGTTAACTACGTTGCTGTGGTGTAGACTTTTACGATATTTGTAAGAGAAGTCCATAATAGTGCTTAAAGGAAAAGGTGTTCCCTTGTTAATGATAGTAAAAAATCTGCCTTACTAAGGCTTGTAATTTTACCAAATAGCCTATATGATGTAAGTGGTATAGGGATTATGTTTTATTGTAAAAGCCAGTGAAGAGTAAGCGTTTGTGTTGTATATATATTTTTTTTGTTTATTGTTATGACAAATAAAGCACCTCAAATGTGGTTATATTTACACATTTGAGGTGCTTTATAGTATGCTATGAAAGTAAGTCTTTTATGATAGTTAATTGGCTATTTTAAGAATGTTGTTGTACTCTTTGATGTTGTTTAAGATGTCTTTAGCTTTTTTCCATTGCTTATCCCACTGAAGAGAATTTTCTATTCCTCCTCGCTGATAATAGTACACACGCACGAGGTTAGCACTTAAAATTTGTCTTAAAATGTTGCTATTAAAGTCGAGGTCTTTTGCTATGTTGTGCTTTAGCTTTTTCTTTAGTGCTTCAAATTCAGGCTTTGCATCTTCGTAATAGCCTTCAAATTTGGTTAGTTTTTCTAACTGTTCTAAATATTTTTTGCTTTCGCGATCATATTTAAACCCACTTTTTATAACACTTTCTTTAAAGTCGTTGTAGTCAGCATCTGTAATATTGAAAGTTTTTGCATCACTTATATAAGGGTGATTTTTGATGTATTTCATTTCCCAGTTATGCATAGTCTCTGTAGAATCTTGCCCTGTAGATGCAAGATAAAAAGCGATATTAGGTAGTGAGTCAGGTTTTATTTCTATATCAGGCTTAATTCCTCCGCCATCTCTTACTATACGTCCTTTTTGGGTATGAAACTCTCTTGTAAGTGAGTCGGGTACGTGTTCTATGTATCCTCCTTTGTTATGTTTGTAGTTAATGGCTTGTATGCATCTGCCACTTGGTATGTAATATTTAGCAGTAGTTAGTTTTAAGTTTCCATTATAAGGCAGGTCTATAGTAGTTTGCACCAAACCTTTTCCGTATGTTCGTGTGCCTAAAATGACTGCTCGGTCTAAATCTTGTAGACAGCCGCTTGTAATTTCACTTGAACTGGCAGTTTCTTCATTTACTAAAACAACAATAGGCATAACTGTATCTATAGGCTCTACAGTAGTTTTATATTCTCTGTTTGCACTTTTTAGTTTGCCTAAGTTTTTAACCAGTGTAATTCCTTTAGGTACAAACATGTTTACGATGTTTATAGCTTCCTGTAAAGATCCGCCACCATTGTTACGTAAATCGAGAACAAACTTTTTCATTCCTTTGTTTTTCATATCGATGAAAGCTCTTCTAACTTCTTTAGAGCATTCGGTAGTAAATTGTTTTAGGCTTAGATATCCTATACCATTTTCCTGTAATCCATAGTATGGTACAGCTGGCATTTGTATCATTTTACGTGTAATTTTTAGTTTTATTATTTTGTTATTTGTAGGTCTTATAATCTTTAGAATAAAACTTGTGCCAGCGTCTCCGCGCAGATGTTCACTAACAAACTTGGTATCTTTGTTTCTTATATCAATATTATCAATAGATAGCAAAACATCTCCTTTCTTTAATCCTACTTCTGCTGCAGGCATATTTTCATATGGTTCTTCTATAGTTACGCGTTTAAGTGCTAAGTCATATCGTATTATAGCCCCTATTCCAGCATATTTTCCTGTTATCATAAGGTTAAGATCTTTAACATTTTCAGCGGGGTAATATACAGTGTATGGGTCGAGTGAGCGTAACATATAGTTAATACTATTTCCTACCACCTCATCTGCATTTAGCGTATCTACATACATCATATCTAAGTATTTGTAGATAGATGAAAATGTTTCAATGTTTTTAGCCACTTTAAAGTTGTGCTCTTTGTCTGTTTTTGTTTGTGCAGTTGCTAATCCGAGTGTAAGCAAGCATAATGTTAATGATATAATATATTTTCTCATAATTTAATATTTTTCTTTACCAAAACCATATTTTTGTGTTATTGTGTATTGTGATAGGTATATGTACTGCAAAAGTACATATATATATTGTGATACCTACCTTTTGATTATCCATTTTAGAAAAAAACACATTAAAAGGATATTTTTTTGCTAAAAAGTTTGGTAGAAAGTAGAAAACTCTGTACCTTTGCAATCGCTTAAAGGATATAAGTATTCTGCTTCAGTAGCTCAGTTGGTTAGAGCACCTGACTGTTAATCAGGGGGTCGTTGGTTCAAGCCCATCCTGGAGCGCATCAAAGAGACAATTTGATATTGTCTCTTTTTTTTATATTGTTCTTTCTCCTGTTTGCTTTTTATAGTGTTGTAAAGTATATATAATGTAGGTAAATAAAGGTGCAAGTATTTTCTTTAATGTTATGCTTTCTTTTTGTTTAAATAAATAGTTTTAGTGATAGTTGTGTAAATATGTTTAATGTTATAGTATGTATAAATATTTGATTTATAAATAGTTTTATTCTTATTTGTCAAAATTTAAGCGTACCTTTGTATTTAGGAAAGAAACGTACCACTTGATAAGGCTAAGTAGGCACTAAAAAGTATTTAAATTATTCTACGAGGAGTAATATAATAGGTGTAATGCATTCAGGCTTTCTATGTTAGTTGTTAAGAGCTAATAAGTTTTTTATTGTTATGCGGGTTCGTATTGTGGTTAGTTTTCTTTTCTATATTAGGATAATAATAAAAACAAACGAATTTGAAGACTTTTGAAGAGTTAGGTGTTAGCGAGGATATTCGCAAAGCCATTGAGGAGCAGGGATTTGAGTATCCTATGCCAGTACAGGAAGAGGTAATTCCTTATTTATTAGGTAATCGTAATGATGTTATAGCGTTAGCTCAGACGGGAACGGGTAAAACAGCAGCATTTGGATTGCCATTATTACAGCGTATAGATACCAGTAGAAAGGAAACTCAAGCCATAGTGCTTAGTCCTACACGTGAGTTGTGTTTACAGATAGCCGATGATTTAAAGGATTTTAGTAAGTATATTCCCCATTTACATATAGCAGCCGTTTATGGTGGTACGTCTATAGAGGCGCAGATTAAGGAGTTAAAGCGTGGTGTTCAGATTATAGTAGCTACGCCTGGTCGTCTTATAGACTTGATGCATCGTGGTAAGGCTAAGTTAGAAAATGTATGTAACATTGTGCTTGATGAAGCTGATGAGATGTTAAACATGGGTTTTCAGGATAGTATTACCGAGATTTTAAGTGGTGTTCCTGAGGATAGAAATACTCTTCTTTTCTCTGCAACAATGAGTAAAGATGTGGAGCGTGTAGCTAAAGGATATTTACACGACTATAAGGAGATAGTAGTAGGTAGCCGTAATGAAGGTGCTGAGAGTGTAAACCATATTTATTATATGGTAAATGCTAAGGATAAATATTTGGCTCTTAAGCGTTTAGTAGATTTTTATCCAAAGATATATGCAATAGTTTTTTGTAGAACTAAGTTAGAAACACAAGAGGTTGCTGACAAACTTATCAAAGATGGCTATAATGCAGAGGCTTTACATGGTGATTTGTCTCAACAGCAACGCGACTTAACAATGCAGAAATTTCGTTCACACCTTACACAGATTCTTGTAGCTACCGATGTGGCTGCTCGTGGATTGGACGTTACAGAGCTTACCCATGTTATAAATTATGGTTTACCAGATGATATAGAGAATTATACACATCGTTCAGGTCGTACAGGTCGTGCAGGAAAGAAAGGCACTTCTATTGCTATTATTCACTGTCGCGAGAAGTATAAAGTGCGTAATATAGAGCGAGTTATAGGTAAAGAGTTTGTAGATGGTACGCTTCCTTCTGCTGAAGAAATATGTAAGAAACAGCTTTTTAAAACTATGTCCGATATACTAAAGACAGATGTCGACGAAGAGCAGATAGCTCCTTATGTAAAGGATATTAAGCATCAGTTTGAATATATTGATAAAGAAGATCTTATTAAAAAGATTGTTTCTGTAACATTTGGTCGCTTTTTAAATTATTACAAAGACGCAGAGGATATAGAGAAGCCTACAGCTCAAAGCCGTAAGGCTGAGCGTCGTAATGATAGAGGTAATGGTAGGAGCAATAGGGGAGGCGATCGTAATCGTGGCTATAGTAAGGCAGAACGTGGCTTTAAACGTTTGTTTATAAATCTTGGAAAAGATGATGGTTTTTATCCCGGCGAGGTGATGCAGTTTATAAACAAACATGTACATGGAAGGCAAACAGTAGGTCATATAGACTTGCTTAAGAAGCAAAGCTATATTGAAGTACCGGAGCGCGATGCACGAAAAGTAAAGGACGCGCTTTCTGGAACAAGCTATAAGGGTAAGGAGGTGCGTTGTAAAGATGCAGAAGATGTGAGCAGAAGTCGTAAAGGGCGAACGGGTAAGCATAGCGGTTATCGTAAAGAAGACGATTTTAGCCGTAAGATATACGGTAAAGAAGATTGGAAAAACCTTATAGGTAATAATGATATAAACCTTAAAGGAGAGGAACCAAACTTTGCCGAGGAAGGCTGGGCACGCCGTCGTCCAAAGAAATGATAATAAGAGGAAATATAGTGTTTTACCATTATGGTATTATAAGTAAACTAATATAAAAGATAAGATATTTTTAGACTTTAAAATAAAAAAGAATATGGAAGCTGATATTTCTGGTAATATTAAGAAAAGTATAGTTATTATAGGTGGTGGACTTGGTGGATTAGAGTTAGCTACACGCTTAGTAAAAACCGACTTTCAGGTTACTTTGATAGATAAGAATAATTATAACCACTTCCCTCCTTTGATATATCAAGTAGCATCAGCAGGACTTGAACCAAGCAGTATATCTTTTCCTTTTCGTAGGTTATTTCAGGAAAAAGATAATTTCTTTTTTCGTATGGCTACAGTAGAGAAGATAGAAACAGAGCAAAAGAGGGTAGTAACTTCTATAGGAGATATAGAATATGATTATTTGGTAATTGCTGCAGGTGCAACAACTAATTATTTTGGTAACAAGCAGATACAAGAAAACTGTTTGCCTATGAAGACCGTTTCTGAAGCTATGCATCTTCGTAATACTATTTTACGCAATTTGGAAAAGGCAGAAATAGAGAAAGATCCTGATAAGAAACAGGCTCTAATGAATGTTGTTATAGTAGGAGGAGGTCCTGCAGGAGTAGAGATAGCCGGGGCAGTAGCTGAAATGAAGAAGAACGTTATAGCACGCGATTATCCTCATTTAGCAGCTAATAATCGTATGCATATCTATTTAGTGAATGCTGCCGACAGGTTGTTATCTACTATGGACGAATACTCTTCTCAAAAAGCATTGGAAGGATTAAAGGCTCTTTATGTGCATGTGCGACAGCCATATATGGCTTTAAGCTATGAAAATGGTGTGCTGAAAACTGATAAAGGATTAGATATTCCTGCCGAAACTGTAATTTGGGTAAGTGGTGTTTGTGCAACACATATAGAAGGATTGCCGAAAGATAGTTATGGAAGAGCCGGTCGTATAAAAACAGATCGTTTCTGTAAGGTAAAAGGAGTGGAAGATGTATATGCTATAGGTGATATAAGTTTTGTTGAAGGCGATGAGGAATATCCTAATGGTCATCCACAGCTTGCGCAAGTAGCAATACAACAAGCTAAGTGTGTTGCAAAGAATTTTGAAGCAGAAGTAAAAGGTAAAAGCCCAGAGATGTTTAAATATAAGAATCTCGGCACTATGGCTACTATAGGACGCAACCGTGCTGTTGCAGAGATAGGGAAAAGCAAGTTTAGCGGATTTTTTGCATGGTTCCTTTGGTTAGTAGTACATCTTAGATCTATACTTGGGGTAAAAAATAAGACAATCATTCTTCTGAACTGGCTATGGGGATATATTAATTATAAGCAAAGTCTTAGATTAATACTAAAGGCAGATGATAAAAATAAAGAGTAAGAGTAATGGTAATATAATTATTAAGCGAATATGTAATAATCTACATATTCGCTTTTTTATTAGAAAGAGCAGGTATAAGTAAATAATATAGCCAGCTTTTTGTGGTAAAGAGGTGGCTTTTATAAGCGTAAGATATAATCTTTTTCTAAAAAAGAAAGTACCTTTTGTAGGAAAAATAACTTATTTTTAATATAAAAATAGATTAAAAATGCTACAAAAATAAGTTATTTTTCTTTTCCGTACTTGTTTTTTGTTGTTTATAGCATTGTTATTTTAACCTTATATAGAGGTGTTTTTATTTATTAAGATATAGCCTTATATTTATATTATTTATAAAGTGATTAGCAACTTTCTTATGTTGTTATATTTGTTTTTTATCTATTTTGTATATTAGCTTATTAGCCCCACTTGTAAAAGCTATTGACTCTGGGTGCTCATTAGCGTAGCTTTCTATATGACGAATGCGTTTTTCTTCAAATATTTCGTCAATAGCTATAAGTATTCCTGTTTCTTCCACTTCTCCAAAACCATAGTTAATGGCAGTGCCAAATGTTTTCATAGTAGGTGATAGGTTCATATACGCATTTACTAATGGAGGAATATTATAACCTAAGTTGCGTATTTCGGTATTTAAGAGCTTGTAATCTTCTTTAAAGTTGTCGCCGGAGAAGAACTTTTTAAGTTCGTCTTCAGGGGTATCAATTTTTAGAGGTTTGATAGGAATAATAAGGTTTTCTTTATCATCGAAATATTTTTTTAGGAAATAAAGAATGAGATCTCTCCCTCGTCTTATGTAAGAAGGGTACATAGTAACCTTACCAAAAAAGTATTTACAGTTAGGCTTTAATACGGTAAGAGCTCCTAAGCCGTCCCAAAGGTTATCAAGAGCGAAAATACTTTTAGAGTTGCGTCTTATGTTTTGATATCCTAAAGATACGAAAGACCTGCCAAGCTCTACGGTGTAAGGAGCATACTCTTTCATAAATTTCTCAGAGAAGTGGAACATATGGCTTGTAGCAAGTAAAGGCTGTCCGTTAGCATCTTTTTTCCAATCTTCTCCAAAGATATATCTATATCCTCCTATTATTTCTTCTGCTTCAGGATTCCATACTATAAGCTGTTTACAACAATTCTCCATCGAATCGAAATCATCTATATCAACAGCTTTACCTGTTCCTCCACCTGCAGTTCTGAAAGCTTCCTCGCGTAAGCGTCCTATCTCTAACATAGTGTTAGGAGAGTTTTGTGCAGTTACAACATATACTTCGTTGTGGCTTTTATTTGTCTTGCGCAGTAATTTATCTAATGTAAGCTCGCTCTTTATTAGAGCCTTATCCACAGGCTTAATTATTTCTTCTTCCATAAATATGGTTACTTAAAAGTGTCTTGTGTTTGTTTGTGTTAAGATAATGGTTTTATTATAATTCATAAACCTTATCTTCTACATATTTTGCCCACTCTTTAGGAGTTTTACTCTTATCAAAGGTTTGCCAAGGTATAGGCTTGCCTATGTTTATGTAAAAAGTTTTTCCTATATTTTTATACATTTCATCAACAAGAAATAGCATTGCTAAGTTTATCTTTTTTAAGTATTTATCGCTGAAATGAGCAATGCGATAGAAGCGTTCAGAGTTTTGTCCACCAAAGAAAATAGGTACTATATCGCGTTTATATTCCACGCTTTTGGTGATAAAGGTTTTTTTCCAAGGAAGGTCATGTATATGCCCATTTATCTTTCTGCTATTAAGCCCGGCTGGGAACATTATGATGTGATTATTGCTTTGAAAGCCAGCTTCAATCATTTTAGGGAAGTCTCTGTGTTGTTTTCCTGTTTTGTTTATACCGATGCTTATAGGCTTTAGACTGGGCAGATTTAATAATAGGTCGTTAACTAAATATTTAAACTTACCGTCATAATGCCGCCCTATTATAGCACCAAGCGCAACACCATCTTGACCACCTAAAGGATGATTTGAAACAAAGGTATAAAACTTACCGTCATCTTTCTTAGGCAAATTTTCTAAACCATTTATTTTGAGCGTCATACCGAGATATTTCATACATTCCTCAAGCCATTCTGTACCTGAAAAGGACCTTGAATCCCATAGAAACTTGTTTACTTGTTCTTCGTGGATTATGCCCTTTAACCAGTTAATAGCAAAGCGAGGTACAAACCTTGCTTTGTTTCCCATTTTACTCTTGAGAATGTTCTCAATATCAATAGTTTTCTGAATACTTTCTCCCATATTCTTCATTTCCCAAAACAATATGCAAAAATAAATAAATATTTTTGGAAATTACCATGTTATTAGTATAAATATTGAAATATATGCGTAATTTGTTATATTAATTAAATTTTATTTCTCACTTTTTTTGATATCACCCGTATAGTAAAAAAAGGAAAAACTCTTAGTTGGATAAAATATTGTGGGGGAATGTGGAGGAATGTGGTGAAATTTATGTAACTTTGGGGTCTACTTAGGTATTGTATAAAAATAAAATTGTTATTATGAGGTTTCTTGGCAATGTAGATGCAAGGGTAGATGTAAAGGGTAGGGCTTTTTTCCCATCTACGTTTCGTAAGATACTAAGTGTGTCTGGCGAAGAATCTCTTATTATGCGAAAAGATCTTTTTGAGCCGTGCCTTGTGCTTTATCCACAGTCGGTGTGGAATGATAGGTTAGATACTTTAAGAGCCAAGTTAAGTAGATGGAATAAGCGTGACCAGATGGTTTATCGTCAGTATGTTTCTGATGTAGAGGTGATTACTTTAGATACTAACGGTAGGATACTTATACCTAAGCGTTATCTCTGTCTTGCAAATATAGAGCAAGAGATAAGTTTTATAGGTATGGATGATAGCATAGAAATATGGTCAAAGGGTAACACTTTAGAGGAGTTTATGCCCTATGAAGAGTTAGGAAAAGCTTTAGAAGACTTAATGGAAAAGTAATGAAGGCATTTTAAATGCCATAAAAAGATATTTTTAAGAAACAACAATAATAATAGCAACTATAATGATAAAAACTGCTGAAAGCTACCATGTCCCCGTTCTTCTCAAAGAGAGTGTTGATGGATTAAACATTCGTAAGGGTGGCATCTATGTAGATGTTACTTTTGGTGGTGGTGGCCATAGTAGAGAGATATTATCCCATTTATCAGGCGATGCTCATCTTTATAGTTTTGATCAAGATTTAGATGCTGAGCAGAACATAAAGTATCTTACTGAAAGTGATAAAGAACTTAGTAAGAAATTTACTTTTGTGCGTTCTAACTTTAGGTATCTAAAGAACTGGATGCGTTATTATGGTGTAGATAAAATAGATGGATTGATAGCCGATTTGGGTGTTAGTAGTCATCATTTTGATGATGAAAATCGTGGTTTTTCTTTTCGTTTTGATGATGCTCCTTTAGATATGCGTATGAATAAGGAGTCTGGTAAGCAGGCTTTTGATGTTTTAAATGATTATAAGGAGGAAGATTTGGCGAGACTATTTTATGTCTATGGCGAGCTAAAACAGTCTAAGCGCATTGCTGCAGCGATAGTAAAGGGTAGGGCAAATAAGGCTATAAGGACTACAACAGACTTTTTAAAAATAGTCAATCCTTTTTTTATGCGTGTTAGGGAAAAGAAAGATATGGCAAAGCTGTTTCAAGCCCTGCGTATAGAAGTGAATCAGGAAATGCAGGCTTTAACCAAGATGCTTACATCGGCGATAGAGCTTTTAGCCCCTGGTGGGCGTTTGTCTGTGATAACTTACCATTCGTTAGAAGATCGTTTGGTTAAGAATTTTATGAAATCTGGTAATGCGGAAGGAAAGATTTCTCAAGATTTCTTTGGTAGGATAAAAACTCCTTTTAAGTTGGTAAATAACAAAGTGATTGTTGCCACAGATGAAGAAATAGAGAGAAATCCTCGAAGTCGTAGTGCAAAATTAAGAATTGCAGAGAAGAAACATGAAGAAAGAGGATAAAAAAGAGGAAATAGCAGATAATACTGTTTTACCTATAAAAGAAGAACAGTTAGCAGAGGTGCATACATTATCTGTTGAGGGAAAAGAAGAAGTAAAAGAAGATGAAGAAAAGGAAGCAGAGTCTGAGGTAGAAGAAAGGATAGATAGGATAGAAAGAGCTTTGCAAGATCAAGCTCAAGAGGGCGAGAAGCCGCAGTCGTCTAGTTTTACTTTTACCAAGATTATAGGTGGAGATATTCTTTCAGCTCAAGTGCTTCGCAATAATATAGGTTTGATCCTGTTAATAGTGTTATTTATTATTATTTATATTACTAATAGATATAATGCTCAGAAGTATTTGATAGAGATAGATAAGCTGAATACAGAGCTGGAAGATGCTAAGT
Organism: Prevotella sp. C0209C1; assembly: GCF_056583855.1. Taxonomy (NCBI): domain Bacteria; kingdom Pseudomonadati; phylum Bacteroidota; class Bacteroidia; order Bacteroidales; family Prevotellaceae; genus Prevotella; species Prevotella sp. C0209C1. Next base: position 47,772 of record NZ_JBWPJP010000009.1, read on the forward strand.
ATAGAGCTCTCTCAAGTAGTAGTCAGCTAACAGAGAAGACGCGTGAAAGCCATATACTCGAGTTGCTTAAAAACAATAAAGACAGTGTGCTTAAAATATCAGATAGGCCTCCCTATATAATAAATGTTCCAGAATAAAAGAATAGCATGAATAGGTTTAATAATAAAGAAAGCATAAAGTGGTATTTTTTTACTACGGTAGGTATAGTTATATTTGCTTTTCTAATAATGATGAAGGCAGCTAATACAATGACCGTAAAGAAGGATTATTGGATGCAAGTGGCTGCTTTGCAAAAAAAAGATAGTGTTAAGATAAAACCTATAAGAGGTAATATATTGAGTGGAGATGGAGAGCTGATGGCGAGCTCTTTGCCAGAATTTAAGGTATATATGGATTTTAAGGCTTTATCCGAAGCAGGTAATGATACAGCTTTTGTGGATAGTGTCGATTATATTAGTAAAGGTCTTAATGAGATATTTCCAGAGAAATCTGCTCAATCTTTTAAGCAACATTTATTAGAGGGATATCATAAGAAAAGTCGTCATTGGGCAATATGGGACGGGCGCATAGCTTATAATACGTTTAAAGATGTGCAAAGTTTGCCAATATTTCATCTTTCAAAGTTTAAAAGTGGTTTTCATTGGGAAGAGTTTAATGCACGTAGGCGTCCGTTTGGCTCATTAGCACAGCGTACTATAGGCGATATGTTTGGTGCAAAAGATACTGCTCGGTGCGGTTTAGAATTGTCCTTTGATTCTATTTTACGTGGTACTAATGGTATTATTCATCGTAGAAAGGTAAGGAATAAATTTCTTAACATTACTGATACAGCACCTGTAGATGGTGCAGATATTATCACAACAATAGATGTTAGTATGCAAGATTTAGCAGAGCGTGCTTTGATAAATGAGCTAAAGGAGATAAATGGTAATGTAGGTGTAGCTATTGTTATGGAGGTAGCAACAGGAGATGTGAAAGCTATTGTCAATATGGATAAATGTGAAGATGGTGAATATCGTGAGATAAAAAACCATGCAGTGAGCGATTTGTTAGAGCCAGGGTCGGTATTTAAGACAGCTTCTATAATGACCATACTCGACGATGGATTAGTTGATACCACTTACACCATAGCAACAGGTACGGGTGTTTGGAATATGTACGGTAGAGAGATGAAAGACCACAATTGGCGAAAGGGAGGATATGGTAATCTTATGCTACCGTGGACACTGAAATATAGCTCAAATATAGGTGTAAGTCGTATTATTGACATTTATTACCATAAGAATCCAGAGAAATTTGTACAAGGTATATATGATCTTGGATTAGCAACCGATTTACATTTACCCATTGTAGGCTATTCACCTGCAAAAATACGTATGCCACGAAAAAACAAACGTGGACAATATTACAACTGGAGTGCTACCGCATTACCATGGATGAGTATAGGTTATGAAAGCCAGATACCTCCAATATCTACACTAACTTTTTATAATGCTATAGCAAATAATGGGAAGATGATGCGTCCGCGTTTTGTAAAACAGATAATAAAGAATGGGCAAGTAATAGCAGAATATCCTCCAGAAGTAATAAAAAATCAAATAGCAAAAGAAAGTACTATCACGAAGATACGCAGAATATTAACAGAAGTAGTCTCTGAAGGTCTTGGAAAGAAAGCTGGTTCAGATAAGTTTGCCGTAGCAGGTAAGACAGGAACAGCCCAAATTTCAAAGGGTGCTCTTGGGTATAAAGCAGGTGGGACTAACTATTTATTAAGTTTTGCAGGTTTTTTTCCAGCCGATAAGCCTAAGTATAGCTGTATAGTGTGTATACAAAAGACGGGCTTACCAGCTTCTGGTGGAGGCATGAGTGGAGTAGTTTTCCATCATATAGCAGAAGGTATTATGGCACGCGACTTAAAACTTAGTGTAACAGATGCTCGAGAGCCTTCATCTATTCTTATCCCACCAGTTAAAACAGGAAATATTCTTGCTGCTGATTATGTTTTAAGTACATTAGGTTATTCTCCAAAAAATGGCTGGGGAGGTACTTATCCTTTTGGCAATCCTATATGGGGAATTGTAAATAGTACACATTATTCAATAGCCTTTCAAAGACAAAATTATAATAATAAGAAGGTAGTACCCAATGTGTATAACATGGGTGCTCGTGATGCTGTTTATCTTTTAGAGCAACGAGGCTTAAAGGTAAGAATAATGGGCTGTGGTAAGGTAACTAAGCAAAGCTTAGTACCTGGCGAAAAGATAAAACGAGGAGAAACCTGTTTTATAACATTGAATTAGGATATAACGTGGTAAAAATAATGAATAAAAATATTAAAAGTTAATAGATTATGAAGTTAACTGACTTATTAAGTGAAGTGAAAACTTTAAGTATCACAGGTGATACTGATATTGATATAACTGGTGTTAATATTGATAGCAGAAAGATAGATGTAGGACATATCTTTGTAGCTATAAAGGGTACACAAGTAGATGGTCATTGTTTTATAAATAAAGCAATAGAATCTGGTGCGAAAGCAATACTATTAGAAGATGTACCAAGCGAATTAAAAGACGGAATTACATACATTCAGGTAGAATCTACAGAGAAAGAAGTGGGGAAAATAGCCACAATGTTTTATGGAAATCCTTCAAAAAAATTAAAGTTAGTAGGTGTTACTGGTACTAATGGAAAAACTACTATAGCCACATTATTATATAATATGTTTAGAGCCTTTGGTTATAAAGTAGGGCTTTTATCAACCGTTTGTAACTATATTGATGCAGAAGCACATCATACAGAGCATACTACCCCTGATCCTATAGAGCTAAATCAGCTACTTAGTAAGATGGTTGAAGCAGGGTGTGAATATGCTTTCATGGAATGTTCCAGCCATGCTATTCACCAGCATCGTATCGGTGGACTTTATTTTACTGGAGGTATTTTTACTAATCTTACACGTGATCATCTTGATTATCATAAGACTTTCGAAAATTATCGTAATGCAAAGAAAATGTTTTTTGATAGTCTTCCAAAGAAAGCCTTTGCTATTACTAATGCCGATGATAAGAATGGTATGATAATGGTACAAAATTGTAAGGCAAATATTAAGACATATTCTATACAGCGCATGGCAGATTTTCGAGCAAGGATAATAGAATGCCATTTTGAAGGTATGTATCTTGATATAGATGGAAAGGAAGTAGGAGTGCAATTTATCGGAAAATTTAATGTAAGTAATTTGTTGGCTGTTTATGGTGCAGCAGTAATGTTAGGAAAATCTAAAGATGACATACTGTTAGTGCTTAGCACTTTGAAGAGTGTTAATGGGCGTCTTGAGCCTATTCGTTCTCCAGAAGGTTTTACAGCCATAGTCGATTATGCACACACACCAGACGCGTTATCTAATGTTTTAAGTGCTATTCATGACGTTATGGAAGGTAAAACGGGACAGATTATCACAGTATGTGGAGCTGGGGGAAATAGAGATAAAGGTAAACGTCCGCTTATGGCACAGGAAGCTGTAAAACATAGTGATGTAGTTATATTAACTAGTGATAATCCGAGGTTTGAAGATCCGCAAGCTATTATAAATGATATGGTGGCAGGACTTGATGAAACTCAACTTAATAAGGTATTAACTATTGTCGATCGGCGTGAAGCTATGCGCACTGCAGCAAAGTTAGCTAAAAAAGGAGATGTAATTCTTGTTGCAGGAAAAGGACATGAAGATTATCAGGAAATAAAAGGAGTTAAGCATCATTTCGATGATCATGAAGTACTTCGAGATATTTTTAATATTAAATAAGCAATAATCATAACCAAACATATCAATATAACAAGATGTTGTACTATATTTTTAGATGGTTAGGTGAATATGGCATTAGTGGCACTCACCTTTGGAGTTATATTAGTTTTCGTGCTATTCTTGCGATGATTCTTGCTTTAATCATCTCAGCTTGGTTCGGAGAACGGTTTATTAAGTATTTAAAGCGTAGACAGATAACTGAAACGCAGCGTGATGCAAGTATAGATCCGTTTGGAATTAATAAGATAGGAGTTCCATCTATGGGTGGTATTATAATCATAGTAGCACTGTTAGTTCCTGTTATCCTGTTCGGTAGACTTCGTAATATATATCTTTTATTGATGATAATTACTACTATATGGCTTGGATTTTTAGGAGGAATGGACGATTTTATTAAAATATTTCGCCATAGTAAGGAAGGCTTAAAAGGTAAATATAAGATAGTAGGACAGATAAGTATCGGACTTATAGTAGGTTTAACTCTTTGGGCTTCTCCTGATGTAAAGGCAAATCTAAATGAAGAAATCCCTAATAAAAATAACACAGAAACTATTATTCATCATCATCAGACAGCTATAAAGACATTAAAGACCACAATACCATTTGTTAAGAACCATAATCTCGATTATTCTGAAATAATGGGTTTTATGGGACAATATAAGACTGCTGCAGGTTGGATCTTATTTGTTATTATGACTATTATCGTGGTAACTGCGGTTTCTAATGGTGCTAATCTTAATGATGGTATGGACGGTATGTGTGCAGGTAATTCTGCTGTAATAGGTGTAGTCTTAGGAATATTGGCTTATGTAAGTAGCCATTATCAATATGCTGCTTATCTGAACATAATGTTTATACCAGGCTCAGAAGAGTTGGTGATATTCTTTTCTGCTTTTATAGGTGCTTTAATAGGCTTTTTATGGTATAATGCTTATCCTGCTCAGGTGTTTATGGGAGATACAGGTAGTTTGACAATAGGTGGAATTATTGCTGTTGGTGCTATAATTATTCATAAAGAGTTGCTCTTACCTATTCTTTGTGGAATATTTTTTGTAGAAAGTTTAAGCGTAATTATACAGGTATGGTATTATAGGACAGGTAAGCATAAGGGTATAAAACAACGCATATTTAAGCGTACACCTATTCATGATGCTTTTCGAACTCTTGATTCACAGCTTGATCCTGATTGTAAGTATGTTTTTACAAAGCCTCATAGCGCTGTGCATGAGAGTAAGATAGTGATACGTTTTGTAATAATTTCTATTATTTTAGCAGCATTTACAATTATTACGCTGAAGTTAAGATAAGAAAGGGCATATATAATATGAAAAAGATGGTAATATTAGGGGCAGGTGAAAGTGGTACTGGAGCTGCCATACTTGCTAAAAAGCAAGGCTTTGAAGTATTTGTTTCGGATATGTCGGTTATTAAGGATAAGTATAAAAAAATGCTTAATGACCATAATATAGATTGGGAAGAAGGTGTGCATACTGAAGCTAAGATTATTGATTCTGATGAAGTTATAAAAAGTCCGGGTATTCCAAAGGAAGCACCTATGGTGCAGAAACTTATAAAACGTGGTATACCTATTATCAGCGAGATAGAGTTTGCTGGAAGATATACAACGTCTAAGATGATATGTATTACTGGTAGTAATGGCAAAACAACCACTACAAGTTTGATCTTTCATATTTTTAAAGATGCTGGTTATGATGTAGGACTTGCAGGTAATATAGGTAAAAGTCTTGCTCTTCAAGTAGCTGAATCGCCACATGCATATTATGTTATCGAGTTAAGTAGTTTTCAATTAGATAATATGTATAAATTTCGTGCAAATATAGCTATTCTTCTTAATATTACTCCTGATCATCTTGATCGTTATGAGTATAAATTTGAGAATTATGCTAATGCTAAGATGCGTATTATTCAGAACCAAACAAAAGAAGATAGTTTTATTTATTGGAAAGATGATCCCGTTATAAAGAAAGAGTTAGAAAAGTTTGATGTAAAGGCTGTGCAATATCCTTTTTCTGAATTAAAAGAAACTGGCAGCATAGGATATATTGAAGAAGGAATGTACACTATAGAGAAGCCTATTCCATTTAATATGGAGCAAGAAGATTTATCGCTTACAGGTAAGCATAATATATACAATTCTCTTGCTGCAGGTATAGCTGCTAATATAGGTGGTATAAAAAAAGAAAATATTCGTAAAAGTTTAAGTGATTTCAAAGGTGTAGAACATCGTTTGGAAAAGGTGTGCAAAGTTTCAGGAGTACAGTATATTAATGATTCTAAAGCTACCAATGTAGATGCTTGTTGGTATGCTCTTGAAAGTATGGTTACACCTACGGTGCTTATTCTTGGTGGTAGAGACAAAGGAAATAACTACGATGCTATAAAGGATCTTGTTAAACAGAAGTGTAGGGCTATAGTTTATTTAGGTGCTGATAATAAAAAATTACACGATAATTTTGATAATCTTGGTATAATTACGCGTGATACTCATTCTATGAAAGATTGCGTAGCAGCTTGTAGAGAGTTAGCAAAGTCTGGAGATACGGTGTTATTGAGTCCTTGTTGCGCTAGCTTTGATTTGTTTAAGAATATGGAAGATCGTGGCAATCAGTTTAAGACTTTGGTTCGTTCGTTATAAAAAAGTAATTAGTATGCGGTTAAAAATAAAGCTATTAGTGGACGTTTTCTTTTAGTATAGAGCTATAAAAGTGTGTTTTTGGATAACCTTTTACGTTTATGCAGATAAAAAAATGAAATCAGCTTATTTTTAAATAGAACTTAAAAAGACCAATAAAAAAATGAACGTTAAGTCGTTGAAGAATATATTTAAGGGAGATAAAGTAGTATGGATGATATTTTTCTTTCTTTGTATAATTAGTATTATAGAGGTGTATTCAGCCTCTAGTTCTTTATCATATAAGGGAGGAAACTTCTGGGGACCTATAATATATCATACTATGATGTTAGTTTTAGGTTGGGTATCCATGATATTTGTGTTGAATATAGAGTGTAGATATTTTAAGTTAGCTACACCAATATTTCTAATAGGTTCTATATTCTTACTATATATTGTTATGTTAATAGGCGGTGTTACTAATGGTGCAAGTCGTTGGATAAGCATAGGAGGAATACAGTTTCAGCCATCAGAATTGGGAAAAGGAGCACTTATAATGACGATAGCGCAGCTTCTTAGTGCTATGCAAACGGATCATGGTGCAGATCGTAAAGCAATAAGATATATTTTGATAGTATCAACTGTTGTTATCTTTCCTATCTTTTTAGAGAATCTCTCTACTGCAGCATTGCTTTTCTTAACCGTTATCTTTATGATGTTTATAGGCAGAGTACCTTTTAAGCAGATAGGTAAACTGATAGGGGTAATCTTTTTTATAGTGTTTTTGGGTTTAGCTTTTGTTATGTTTGCAGGTAATAGTAAGAATGTGGAAGTTGAAAATAAAAAGCAGAATTTTACAGAGCAAACAGCGACAGCGCAGGAACAAAAAAAAGAAACAGGCTTTATTCAGAAAATGTTTCATCGTGCTGATACATGGAAAGCTCGTATAGATAAGTTTTTTAGTAATAAATATATTGCTCCAAAAGATTTTGATCTTGATAAAGATGCACAGGTTGCGCATGCTAATATAGCTATAGCTTCGTCTAATATAGTCGGGAAAGGGCCTGGCAATTCTAATGAGCGTGACTTTTTATCGCAAGCTTTTTCTGATTTTATATATGCTATCATAATAGAAGAGACAGGTATATTAGGAGCGTTTGTGGTATTAGCTCTTTATGTGATTCTTTTTATTCGTGTTGGTATTATTGCTCGAAAATGTGAAAATTCTTTTCCAACTTTCTTGGCTATGGGTTTAGCTTTCTTGTTGGTTTCACAAGCAATGTTTAATATGGCTGTAGCTGTGGGATTAGCACCTGTAACAGGGCAGCCTTTACCTCTTATTAGTAAAGGAGGTACTTCGTCTATTATTAATTGTATCTATATTGGTGCTATTCTTAGTATAAGTCGTTCTGCGAAGCGTAGATCAAATGTAAAAAAAGAAGAGGATAATGCTTCTTCTTTATTAAATGTTGCAGATGTATAAAATTGATAGTAACTAATAAGAATAGAAAAATATTTCTTATCTTTGTAATTGTAAAATAGACGTATAAATGAAAGACGATTTACGATTTATAATTAGCGGTGGTGGTACTGGTGGTCATATATTTCCTGCAGTGTCAATAGCCAATGCTTTAAAAGCAAAAAATCCTAAAGCAAAGATTCTTTTTGTAGGTGCAGAGGGGCGTATGGAGATGCAACGTGTTCCTGCTGCAGGATATTCTATAAAAGGATTACCTATATTAGGGTTTGATAGAGTTAATAAATTAAATAATATTAAGGTTCTTTTAAAGCTATGGAAGAGTCTTCGTATAGCAAAGAAGATAATTAAAGATTTTCGTCCTGATGTAGTTATTGGTGTGGGTGGCTATGCAAGTGGAGCTACGCTTTATAAGGCTGCTAATATGGGTATACCATGTTTGATACAAGAACAAAATTCATATGCAGGTGTTACTAATAAGCTATTAGCTAAAAAAGTGAGTAAGATATGTGTAGCGTATGAGGGTATGGAACGTTTTTTCCCTGCTGATAAGATTATAATGACGGGTAACCCTGTGCGTCAAAACATCTTGGAAACAACTATAACCAAAGAGGAAGCTCGTATGAGTTTTGGTCTTAATCCATCAAAGAAAACTATTCTTATAGTTGGAGGTAGCTTGGGTGCCCAGACTATAAATAGCTCTATTATAGAGCATCTTGATCTTATTCATAATAGCGATGTGCAGATAGTTTGGCAGACAGGTAAGCGTTATTTTGATAATATTAATAGTGTTTTAGATAAAAAGGGGCTGGATAATCTTCATGTGATGGATTTTATTAGTGATATGGGAGCAGCATATAAAGCTGCTGATTTAGTAATTAGCCGCGCAGGAGCAAGTTCTATTAGCGAGTTCCAGCTTATAGGAAAGCCTGTAATCTTAGTGCCAAGTCCTAATGTAGCAGAGGATCATCAGACAAAGAACGCTATGGCTTTAGTAAATAAAGGAGCAGCTATGTTTGTAAGTGATGCTGATGCTCCTGCTACTCTTTTGCAGTTAGCACTTAACACTATAAATAATAGCGACCAGTTAGCAACTCTTAGCAAAAATATTAAAAAGATGGGATTACATAATGCTTCTGATATAATAGCAGAAGAGGTGTTAAAGCTATGTAAATGATAATCTTTTTTTTTGGATTAATTGATAGAAAATATGGAATTGAAAGATATAAAAGCTGTTTATTTTATTGGTGCTGGTGGTATAGGTATGAGTGCTATAGCTCGTTATTTTCTTCATATAGGGTGTGTAGTAGCTGGCTACGATAAGACTTCTTCAGATCTTACAAAGCAACTTCAGAAAGAAGGTATGAATATTCACTATGAAGAGAATATAGACTTAATACCTAATGCTTGTCGCAATAAAGCAAACACTTTAATTATTTACACACCTGCAATACCTGTTTCACATAAAGAGCTTGTTTTTTTTAAAGAGAATGGTTTTGAAATTCAAAAGCGTGCTCAGGTTCTTGGTACGTTAACAAGAACACATAGAGGGTTATGTTTTGCTGGAACACATGGTAAGACTACAACATCTAGTATGTGTGCTCACATAATGCATCAGAGTTCTGTGGGTTGTACAGCTTTTTTAGGAGGTATTTCAAAGAACTATGGTACTAACTATATTTTGTCTAATAAGAGCGATTATGTTGTAATAGAGGCTGATGAGTTTGATCGTTCCTTTCATTGGTTACGCCCTTGGATAACAGTAATAACTTCTACCGATCCTGATCATCTTGATATATATGGAACAAAAGAGGCTTATTTAGAGAGTTTTCGTCATTATACAGAATTAATAAAAGCAGGTGGTGCCCTTATAATTCATAAAGATCTTGAGATGAAGCCTAATGTACAAGAGGGGGTAAGGGTTTATGAGTATAGTCGTGAAGAAGGCGATTTTCATGCTGATAATGTCCGTATAAAAGATGGTACTATAATATTCGATTTTATATCTCCTATAGAGTCTATTAAAGATGTAGAGCTTGGGCAACCTATACCAATAAATATTGAAAACAGTATAGCAGCAATGGCTATGGCACAGCTAAATGGTGTTATACCTAATGAAATACGTGAAGGAATAAAAACTTATAGTGGTGTAGATAGGCGTTTTGATTTTAAGGTTAAGAATGCTAAACATGTTGTTTTATCTGACTATGCACATCACCCAAAGGAGATTTTACAGAGTGCTAAAAGTTTAAAGGAGCTTTATTCTAATCGTAAGATAACCGTAATCTTTCAGCCACATCTTTATACCCGAACACGCGATTTTTATAAGGAATTTGCCTATTCGCTTAGTTTTTTCGATGAGGTTATTCTTACTGAAATATATCCTGCTCGTGAAGAGCCTATAGAAGGCGTTACTTCAAAGCTTATTTATGACAATTTAAAGGAAGGTGTCCAAAAACAAATGATATTAAAGGATAGTGTACTTAGTTTTGTTAAGTCGCGCGATTTTGATGTGCTTGTTATTCTTGGAGCTGGTAACTTAAATGATTATGTGTCTCAAATATCTCAAATAATATTAGATAAGGAATAATACCGATGTACATAAGGTGGAAGAGTATTACTATTGCTTTGATAGATGTTCTACTGGCAGTTTATCTTATTTTGGCTGTTACCTCATGGAACAAGCCAGAAGAGAATGTGGCTGTATGTAATGAGGTAAAAATAAATATATCTGATGTTAATAATGCAGGTTTTCTTAGTGCAGAAGAAGTTAAGGATATATTAAACAAGGTTAAGCTCTATCCACTTAACAAGTCAATGAATGCAATTAATCCTCGCCGTATAGAAGAGACTCTTAGAACGGGCCCTTTTGTGCAGACAGCTCAGTGTTATAAGACTACAAGTGGCATTGTTTTTATAAATATAACCCAACGTATGCCTATAATTCGTATTAAGAGCGATAATGGCGATGATTATTATTTAGATGATAATGGAGGTATTCTTCCTAATTCTAAATATATAAGCGACCTTATTATAGCGACAGGATCTATTAACAGAATCTTCGCACAATATTATCTATCTTCATTAGCAAAGGAGATAAATGCGTCTCCTTTTTGGCTAAACCAGATAGAACAAATTCATGTTTTGCCAGATAGAGGTATAGAGTTAGTGCCTCGTGTGGGTAATCAGATTATCTTTTTAGGCTATCTGCCGTATGGTAAATATAAGTCGGCACGTGAACGAGGTATTCGCGAGTTTGTAAGTAAGAAGCTTGATCGGCTTAGTAAGTTTTATAAATATGGTATGTCAAAAGTAGGGTGGAACTTATATTCTTATATCAATTTAGAGTTTGACAATCAGATAGTTTGTAAAAAGCAGCTTCATGAAGAGACAGGTGCAGAAAAGCCTACAACGCGTTCAGAGGCTGTTGATGTTAAAAAAAACGAGCCAGAAGTGCTTGAGAAGAAATCTTCAGAGGTTAAGAAAGAAAAGAAAACAGATGGTCCAATGGCAGAAGAAGGTCCTACGGAATGATAAATATAAACGATAAGATAAAAATATAATACATTTTATATATGGCAGAATTCATAGTAGCTATAGAGCTGGGCTCTTCCAAAATTAGAGGTATAGCAGGTAAAAAGAAGCTCGATGGCAGTATTGATGTCGCAGCGGTAGTAAAAGAGAATGCATCAGAATGTATTCGTAAAGGAATAGTATATAATATTGATAAGACTGCACAATGTCTTACGAGTATTATTACTAAGCTAAGAAAGCAGCTTAAGTATGAAATAACCCAAGTCTTTGTAGGTGTGGGTGGACAATCTATTCGTAGTGTGCGTAATGTTATCATCAAAGATCTTCCTAATGATACTATTATCACAAGTGATATGATAAATGAGCTTATGGACGCTAATCGTAACATGAGCTATCCTGATCAGGAAATCCTTGATGCTGTAACGCAAGAATATAATGTTGATAATCAAAAGGCTATTGATCCTGTAGGTATAAAGGCAAATCGTTTAGAGGGTAACTTTTTAAACATTTTATGGCGTCAGTCTTTTTATGATAATCTTAATAATTGTTTCCAAAAGGCAGATGTTAAGATAGCCGAAATGTATCTTGCTCCTTTAGCTCTTGCAGATAGTGTGTTGAGTGAGAGTGAACGTCGTGGAGGTTGTGTACTTGTTGATCTTGGTGCCGATACTACTACAGTATTGGTATATTATAAAAATCTTCTTCGCCACTTAGCAGTAATTCCTTTAGGTAGTAATAATATTACACGAGACCTTGCTTCTCTTCAGATAGATGAAAAGGACGCAGAGCGTATGAAACTAAAGTATGCGAGTGCTTTTACAGAAACTTCTGCTATAGATATTAATGCTAAATATACAGTAAACAAAGAGCAATCAATAGATTGTAGCGAGTTTATAAAGGTGGTGGAAGCACGTGTTACAGAAATAATAGAAAATGTTTGGGCTCAAGTTCCAACAGACTATTCACATACCCTTCTTGGTGGAATTATTCTCACCGGAGGAGGAATGAACTTGCCAAATATAGAACATGCTTTCAGAGATTCTACAGGTATAGGTAAAATACGTAAAGCTAATTTTGTAACTTACACTATTAATGCAAGTGCATCTGATATCACCTCACGGCGTGGTGATATGAATACTGTCCTTGGCATTTTAGCCAAAGGCGATATGAATTGTGCAGGAGCTACTTACAATCCTAATGCAAATAATTTATTTACGAGTACAGAAGATATAGTAACAGGTACTCCTATATCACAAAATTCTCACACATCATCTCCAAAGCCATTACAAGGTCAGGGATTGGTACCTACACTTGAAGATAAAAAGAAGCAGGAGGAAGAGCGTCGTCGTAGAGAAGAGGAAGAGCGTCGCTTACGTGAAGAGGAGGAAGAGAGAATACGTAAAGAGAAGGAAGAAGAGCGTAAAAACAGTTTCTGGGGTAAGTTCAGCAATAAGATAAAAGATATTAGTGGTAAAATATTTGAGGCTGACGAGGAATAGGGCTGATATAGTCTTATATAAATAATGTAAAAAAGATAGCAATAAAAGGAACATATAGTTATGGCAGATGTAAACAGAATATTAGACTTTGATGATAAAGATGTTACTGATAGCATTATAAAAGTAATAGGTGTTGGTGGTGGAGGTGGTAATGCCGTAAACCACATGTATAAAGAAGGTATTCACGATGTTACCTTTGTGGTATGTAATACAGATGCTCAGGCATTAAACGATTCTCCTGTACCTGTACATCTTCAGTTGGGAACAGAAGGCTTAGGAGCAGGTAATCGTCCAGAGAAGGCGCGTAAGGCTGCCGAAGATACAGCTGATAGCATAAAGAAGATGCTTTCAGACGGCACAAAGATGGCTTTCATAACAGCAGGTATGGGAGGCGGTACGGGTACGGGCGCAGGTCCTGTTATAGCTCGTATCAGCAAGGATCTTGATATATTAACAGTGGGTATTGTTACCATTCCATTTAAGTTTGAGGGTACTCGCAAGATAGATCAGGCTTTAGATGGTGTGGAAGAGATGGCTAAATATGTCGATGCTTTATTAGTAATTAACAACGAGCGTTTGTTAAAGATTTATCCAGACCTGAGCCTTATGGCAGCTTTTAAGAAAGCAGATGACACTTTAAGTATAGCTGCTAAGAGTATAGCCGAAATTATTACGACACATGGTGTGATAAATCTCGATTTTAATGATGTTCGTACCATTTTGAAAGATGGAGGAGTTGCTATAATGAGTACTGGGTATGGTGAAGGTGAAGGTCGTGTAACTAATGCTATTAATGATGCTCTTAACTCTCCATTGCTTAATAATAATGATATATATAAGTCGAAGCGCATTCTTATTCAGATTAATTTTCATGCCGATGAAGGTGGTAATGCAGGCGTTACTATGGACGAGATGCGTGAGATTAATGCCTTCATGGAAAAGTTTAGCGAGCGTTTTGAATTGAAATGGGGTGTTGCTACCGATCCAGAATTAGACAAGAAAGTAAAAGTAACTATCCTTGCAACCGGTTTTGGAATACGTGATGTTGATTCTGAAGATATGAAGGATCGTATACAGCGGCATGATGAAAAAGAGGTAGCATTGCTTGCAGCTGAAAAGGAAGCTGAGGCAGAAAAAGCTCGTCGTCGTGGAGAATATTATGAGACGGGGGATAGTAAACAGGAAAAAACACGGCCTCGTGTTTACCTTTTTTCTACAGAGGATTTAGATAATGACGATGTAATTCTTGCTGTAGAGAACATTCCTACATATAAACGTACAAAGCGTAATATAGAGGATATAAAAATGATTAATGCGCCAAAGGTGATTGCAAAAGAGGAAGAAGACTCAAAAGAGTCTATAAACGGAGTAATAAGTTTTGTATAAGTAATGGTTTATATGTTTCTATAAAATATCATAATGCTATATGTTAAGCCCTGTTAGGATCTTCTTATCAGGGCTTTTATTGTTTTTAATAAAACTGGTTGTTATCTTATACGAGGGCTTATTATCTTATGGTTGTACTATAAAAACTTTTATTAATCTTTAAGTTTAGGGCTGGCGTTTATCTTTAGGTGTTAGCCTTTAAAAATCTATCTCCTTTAATATGTAATATCTTAGAGAGAGTAATAGGTAACCTTTCTTTTAGCAATTAATAGTCTTTTTAGCAAGAAAAGATTATCTTTAAAAATAAAAAATAAATTATTTTTATAGGAAAAATAACAAGAAAATGCAATAAAAATAATTTATTTTTGTAATTAATATATGTCTTTCCGTTGTATGAAATATGTCGTATAACGATATAAAACCTCTTTGCCTAACATCAATTTTGCTAACCCCACTTACCAACTTCATTTTTTTGCATAAAATAACGTTAAGTAAAGGGGTATATGTATGGTGCTTCCTCCTTTTTTTATTACTTTTGTGATAAAGTTATTCACAACTATAAATATAAACTTATAATATAAATAACGTATGAATTATTTAACTAACGACAAACTTGTCATCGTAGGTGCTGGTGGTATGATCGGCTCAAACATGGTACAGAGTGTGCTCACTCTTGGTTTAACACCTAATGTATGCCTTTACGACATTTATGAGCCTGGAGTACATGGTGTTTATGAAGAAATGTGTCAATGTGCTTTTGCTGGTGCAAATCTTAGCTACACTACTGACCCTGAGAAGGCCTTTACAGGTGCTAAGTATATAATTTCTTCAGGTGGAGCTCCACGTAAAGAAGGTATGACTCGTGAAGATCTTTTAAAAGGCAATTGTCAGATAGCTGCCGATTTTGGGGATAACATTAAGAAATATTGCCCTAACGTAGAGCATGTTGTTGTTATTTTTAATCCTGCAGACGTTACAGCTCTTACTACTTTAATCCATTCTGGTCTAAAACCAAATCAGCTAACATCTCTTGCAGCTCTTGATTCTACACGACTTCAACAAGCTCTTGCTGAAGAGTTCGGTGTTCAGCAAGATAAGGTTCAGGGTGCCCACACCTATGGTGGTCATGGTGAGCAAATGGCTGTGTTTGCATCTAAGGTTACTATTGATGGCACACCATTATCAGAAAAAGGACTTTCTCAGGAGAAGTGGGCTGAAATAAAGCAGCGTACTACTCAGGGTGGTTCTAATATTATTAAGCTTCGTGGTCGTAGTTCGTTCCAAAGCCCAGCTTACTGTTCTGTTAAGATGATAGAAGCAGCTATGGGTGGAGATAAATTTACATTGCCAGCAGGTTGTTATGTAAATAACGAAAAGTTTAAGAATGTAATGATGGCTATGCCTACTACGATAGATAAGACAGGAGTTCATTTTACAGAACCTACAGGTACTTCTGAAGAAGTTGCTGCTTTGGAAGCATCTTATAAGCATCTTTGCAAAATGCGTGAGGAAATTATCACTTTAGGTATCATTCCATCTATTGATAAGTGGAAGGAAATGAACCCAAATTTGTAAAAATATAGATATATATAGTAAGAAGTTAAGAGGGCGTATTTTTTACGTCCTCTTATCTTTTTATATGTGAAAAGTTTTAATATGAATTACCTATTCCAATGATAATGGGAGCGAATAATGTTATCCAAATAGTATAATAAAGTTCTTTTTCAACACGTCTTACAAGTAAATAATAAGGTAAGATATTACTCACACGATACACATAAATAAGTCCTAAGTAAGATGTTCCCCCCATAGATATTCCTACAATTGCTCCACATAGAATATCACCGGGGTAATGCACTCCCAGATAAATGCGAGAATAGCAGATGCAAATGGTTAAAAAGAGCAAGGGAAAAGTGATACGTTTTTTATGTAGTAACAAACTAATAAAAGTGAAGATACTAAAGGTGGTAGCAGCATGACTTGAGACAAAGCCAAATTCTCCCCCACGATAACCATCTACATAATGTAGCTTATTACAAATAGTTATGCAATGAGAAGGACGAAGTCTTGCACAAAAAGGCTTGATAAGCCCTGAGGATATAAAGTCTGACAGTCCTACTGCTAAAGCAAAAAATACTATAACTAACAGAATGGTGGTAAAAGGAACATGATGACGTATTAAACCAAAAAGAAACATAATGGCTAAAGGAAGCCATATAATAGGTAATGAGAATAATTTCCAAATGTTATCAATCATTACACCACCATCAAAGTTGAGATAAAGCATAAGGACTTTATCATAATGGTCTAACATATAAATAATATTTCCCATGCAAAACGCAATTTTTTATTATATATAAAGTTTATTATAAAATAAAAGAGCTAAAGAGGTTTTCATAAATACTACTTTCGTTTTAAATAAAGATTTATATACTGATAATAGCTCTGTGCTTTCTTTAAGAGTGGCAAATCTTGTTGTGATAAGAGATACTCTTTAGCCTCTTCGCCTTTTTTATATCTTACAGCATATTGCCGTATTTTCTTTACAGGAGACAATACCGTTAGCTTATCATTCTCTAAATAGCCTAAATCTTGATAAGTAGCCATGAAAGCACGTGGCTTATATAAAGGAGAAAATATATCTTGTCCTGTAAAGCGCACTTTAACATGTAATCGTAACATAGCCATGACAGTAGGCATAACATCAATTTGTGAACAAAGGGTAGAAATTACCTTTGGACGAATAAAATTAGGAGAATAAATTAAACAAGGAATATGGTATTTATCAATAGGTATAGAGGTACTACCTGCACTTGAGGCACAGTGGTCTGCTATAATGATAAAGACAGTATTCTTAAACCATGATTTATGAGTAGCATCAGATATAAATTTGCCGATAGCATAATCTGTGTATTTTACTGCAGCCTCACGACAATGAATGTTACCATCATATTTTATTTTGCCTTTTGGGTATGTATAAGGGCGATGATTGCTTGTAGTCATTATCTGGGCAAAGAAAGGTTTGCCTTTAGCAGCATCTTTATCAAATACCTCAAGGCTTTTGTTAAACATATCTTCATCGCATACTCCCCATATATTTGCAAAAGTAATCTTTGCAGGATCAATATTTTTACGATCTATTATTTCATATCCATTATTTGAAAAGAAATTGCTCATATTATCAAAATAGCTATCTCCTCCGTACATAAATTGTACAGTATAACCGAGCTTCTTAAGCTGTGCTCCAACAGAAAGATTGCCCATTCTGTTGTTTTTTTGTTTTATAATACTTTCCCCAGACACAGGCGGTATACATAAAGACAAAGCCTCTAAGCCGCGCACAGTGCGGTTACCATTGGCAAACAAACTGTCTAAAACAAGACTTTTTGTCATCAATACATCAAGATTAGGCGTAATACTCTGCTTATTACCATATCGGGTAAGAAAATCGGCACTAAGACTTTCTACAGTAATTAATACAATGTTTTTTAATTGTGATTTACCTTTTGCGCTTAATTCTTTTTCTCCATTTGCATTTAAATCTGCTAACTTATAATAATTGCTCTTAACCTCTTTCTCAGGAAGCATTGCATAAAACTTATTATATTCAAGAGTATTATTAAAGAAAGCACGTACAAAACAGTCTATACCGTTACGCCCTATCTGATCAACATAATGGTTTTTAGCCGTTATAGGGTCTATAGCTGTTAATAT
The DNA here is from genome assembly GCF_056583855.1 of Prevotella sp. C0209C1. Lineage (NCBI taxonomy): Bacteria > Pseudomonadati > Bacteroidota > Bacteroidia > Bacteroidales > Prevotellaceae > Prevotella > Prevotella sp. C0209C1. Next base: position 65,822 of record NZ_JBWPJP010000009.1, read on the forward strand.
ACCCCAACCCACTAACACGGAAAGGATAAAATATATTATATGAAAGCAAAGAGTCTTAACATTATAAAGACGTTCTAACTTAAAGTGAGCCTTTCTGGATTGCAACCATATAATACCTAAAGAACATATTAGAACGGTAATTATTATAGGAAAAATAGAGTATGATTCCATAATGTTACCTATAACCTCATTAGTATATATAAGATAATCAACAGCTATAAAATTATATCTAACACCAAATTCTTCCCAAAAAAGATATTCACCTATTGATATAAAAAATAATAATCCCACATATAATATCCAAGAAAAATATAAAGAACAGCTACGCCATAATAAGCGTATCTTAGGAATAAAAAAGCGTATAGAAAAACTAAAAACTTTCCAACCTAACAATATCTGTGCTATATTAGGAACAACACCACCATATTCGTAAAAAATATTTTTATGCCAAAAACTATAAGCGAAACATATAATAAGTAATGTCTCTATACATACTCCTGCTATCTTATTATATTTTGCTTCATTCAGCATAGGATAAAGCACAAATAAAGGAATTAATAGCAGCAAACCTGTCCCAATGTCAGAAAGTAATCCTAACCCTATACTACGCAATATTTCGAAAAAACAAAATGAAGCATCGCTTGGAGCTGTTATCATTAATGTTATACGAAGCAATAAACCTAAAAAGATATAAAGTTTTAGGAAATTGCTTACAATAAAAAAAATAGGGTTTTGCTTAAACACACTTATATTAGCCATTTTTATATATAATTTTCCACCTACAAAAGTAAGTATAATTTTTAAAAGTATGTCATATTTATAGCTATGACTTTTAACAAAAACAGCATAGAAAAACTATCTTTATGCGTTTTTTAAATAAAAAACTATAACTTTGCCATTAAAAATAAATTATCACATAAATATTAAAAAAGTATATGTGTTTCATGTTTATTAATTAGTAACAACATCTTCCTATATAAACACACTATAAAATAATGTATTTAGTAAAGAACAAAACGTTTAAAGGCGAGCGTCCTCTATTTGGTATTGAGAACACACGACTTGAAAATATAGAAATTATTGATGGAGAATCTGGAATTAAATTTTGTAAGAATATAGAATGTAATGCATCTAAATTTTATGGTAGATACCCTTGGTGGCATGTAGATAAAAGCGTAATTACTAATTGCTATTTTGCAGAAGAATCGCGTTCAGCCATTTGGTATTCTAATAATATGGTAATGAAAGATAGCATTATTGATGGTCCTAAGTTTTTTCGTGAGATGAAAAATCTTAAATTAGATAATGTGAAAATAAATGATGCTGATGAAACTTTTTGGAAGGTTGACGGATTAAAACTACATAATGTGCTTTTACACGAGGGAACTTATCCCTTTATGTTTTCTAAAAATATCTATGTAGATGGTTTGGTATCTGATGCTAAATACGTATTTCAATACTGTAAAAATGTAGAAATACATAATGCTAAGATAGAAACTAAAGATGCTTTTTGGGAGTGCGAAAACGTTGTAATATATAATTCTGAACTAAATGGAGAATACATAGGCTGGCATAGTAAAAACATAAAAATGGTGCAATGCCATATAAGTGGTGAGCAGCCTCTTTGTTATATGAACGGAATAACTCTTGAAGATTGTACCTTCGATGTTGCTTGCGATAGATGCTTCGAAGATTCTAAAAATATCAATGCAAGTATTATAGGGTCTATTACAGAAATAAAAAACCCTATATCGGGATATATTTCTGCTGATAAAATAGGTAAGGTTACTTATGATAAATATGCTAAAGAAAAATTAACCACAATAGTTATTCGTTAATAACATAACACAATTATATAAAAAGATATGTATAACTTTGATAAGGAAATTATACGTCGTGGTACTAATTCTGTAAAATGGGACGAAATAAGTGATAAGGATATAATTCCGATGTGGGTAGCTGATATGGACTTTCTTGCAGCTCCTGCAATACAAAAAGCATTAGAAGAACGTGTAAAGCATGGAGTTTTTGGATATACATCTGTGCCTGAAAGCTACTATGAATCAATTATTAACTGGTTTAATAGAGAGCATGATTGGGTTATAGATAAAAGTTGGATAATTTATACAACAGGTGTTGTTCCTGCTATTAGTGCTACTATCTATGCTCTAACAATGCCAGGAGAAAAGATCTTAATACAAAGCCCTGCATATAATTGCTTCTTTTCTAGCATAAAAAATCAAGGATGTGAAGTGTTAGAAACACCTTTAAGACGAAAAGATGATAGTTATGTAATGGATTGGGAAGACTTTGAGAGTAAATGTGCTGATAAAAAGACTACTATTTTTTTGTTATGTAATCCACATAATCCATCAGGACGTGTATGGACAAAAGAAGAGCTTGAAAAGATAAATACTATATGTCTTAAGCATGACGTGATGGTTATAAGCGATGAAATTCATTGTGAACTTATAATGCCAGGATATACCTTTACTCCTTTTGCTGCTATTAATGAAGATTGTCAAAACAATTGTATTACTCTTAATTCTCCCACTAAAAGTTTTAATATAGCAGGACTTCAAATAGCAAATATTATTTGCAAAAACCAAACTTTACGATATAAAATAGATAGAGCTATAAATATCTTTGAAATATGCGATGTTAATCCTTTTGCACCCATTGCTTTAGAAGCTGCTTATAACAAAAGCAAGGATTGGCTTAAAGAGTTAAATGTATATATAAACAACAACTATGTTACTCTTAAAAACTTTTTAAAAAAGGAATTACCACAGATAGAAGTTTTACGATTGGAAGGAACGTATCTTGTATGGATTAACATAGAAGCATTAAATATTAAAGCAGAAGCTCTTTCTAAACAATTAATAAAAGAAGCACACGTTTTTATTAATCCAGGGACATTGTACAGCAAGAAGTATGGAGAGGGATACCTTCGTATAAATATAGCCACCCAACGCGCAACAATGATAGAAGGTTTGCAACGTATTACTAAAGTAATAAAAAAGTTATTATAAACGAACTATAACTGACCAGCCTCTACTTGTAACACAATACGTTCCACAAGGCGATCGGCTCCTTTAGGGTCATAACGCTTCTTCAGACTACTTCCAAACGTCCACGCAAAGGCTTGATAAAACCCTGCACGAACAGGACCAAGAAAAGCCTTTACTATATCATAAGAAGTAGAATTACATTCTCTATCTACAAGTTTTATGAGTAACTTGCCTTGTGTGAAAGTAAGCTTTTTCATGCGAGGTTTATAAGTTTCCCAAATCTCTTTCTCTACCTTCTTTAAGTGTTCTGAACGTTCTTTTTTATTTGGAATAGTTTCTATATAAGCACCTGTCTCTAAAATAAGCTGATTACATTCTTTTGCAATAGGGAGAGTTTTCTTTATATTATACACTAAGCGGTTATATGCCATTTGCTCTTTTTTATTCCTAAATTCCATTGATGGAAATATATAAATATTATTAGTTTTGACATATTGAATGCTATCTTTTCCCATCTTTATCTTGCCAATATGCACCATTGGGACAAATGTAGGAGAGTTCATATCCACTACTCTGTCCTCTGGATTAATATGATCTTGTGCTAAAGCCGATGAAGAAAATATACCTATCAGCCATATTAATATATAAAATACTTTCTTACAAAACATACAACAAAATTACTTATTATTTCTGAACTTTATTATATCTTTTACCAAAAAAAGCATGTTGTAGGTATATTATTGTAATAAAGGTAAATTATATCAGTATAAAAAGAAACTGTATCAATAATTTTGATATGGTAAAATAATGTTAATACGCATAAAAAGATATGCTATAATATAATGCTATGATTATTATTTAGGTACTTTTGTGAAAGTAATTTTTAATAATGTTCTTTTTGTTTATGACTATGATACTATTTTTACTACAACCGAAGTTACTCTTTTTATAATAATTTTGATATTAATTATTATACCAAAGATTATTGATAATAATAAATAATAAAAAGTATAGTTAAACTAATTATCTCTTATAATTTCACGAGATATATAAATAAAAAAAGATATGACAAATAAAATGAATAACTGCGAGCAGAAATTTCGTACAGAGAGCGATCTTTTAGGTGAGTTACAAGTGCCAGAAAATGTTCTTTATGGTGTACAAACACAACGTGCTGTTAATAACTATCACATATCGCGTAAGCGTATGTGTGATTATCCTGAGTATGTTATTTCTATAGCATACGTAAAATTAGCTGCAGCACAAACTAATATTCAGCTTGGACAAATAGACCCCAAGGTAGGAAAGGCTATAATAGAGGCTTGTAAAGAAATAATAGCAGGTAAGCATCATAATAACTTTATTACCGATATGGTGCAAGGAGGTGCAGGAACATCTGTTAATATGAATGCTAATGAGGTTATTGCTAATCGTGCTTTAGAAATTATGGGATACGATAAGGCAGATTATAAACATTGTTCTCCTAATGATGATGTTAATTGTGGACAATCCACCAATGATGTATATCCTACAGCTATAAGGTACGCCTTTATTAGAATGAATAAGAATTTAGTAAAATCTTTAACTCTGTTAATAGAGGCTTTCCGCAAAAAAGGGGAAGAATTTAAGAATGTTATAAAGATGGGGCGTACTCAGTTACAGGATGCTGTTCCAATGACTGCAGGACAAGAGTTTAATGCTTTTGCTGATAATTTAGAAGAAGAAATTGCTAATTTAAAGCGTAATGTAGATCTTTTACTTGAAATAAATATGGGAGGGACAGCCATAGGAACAGGTTTAAATGCTGCTCCAGGTTTCCCTAAAATATGTGCAGACTATCTTAGTAAGGCTACAGGAGAGAACTTTATTGCTGGGCATAATCTCATAGAAGCTACTCCAGACACAGGTGCTTATGTAAGCTATAGTTCAGCTTTAAAACGTCTTGCGGTAAAACTTTCAAAGATTTGTAATGACCTTCGTTTGTTGGCTTCAGGCCCAAGATGTGGATTTAATGAAATAAATCTTCCTCCAATGGCTCCAGGATCTTCTATTATGCCAGGTAAGGTAAATCCTGTTATACCTGAAGTTACAAATCAGACCTGCTTTAAGATTATAGGTAATGATACTACTGTAATGATTGCAGCAGAAGCTGGTCAGTTGCAATTAAATGTGATGGAGCCTATCATTACCGAATGTCTTATGGAAGATTTAACTTGGTTGCCTAATGCAATGGATACTCTTCGTGAACTATGTATTGATGGCATTACTGTAAATCAGGAACGTACTCTTGAAATGGTAAAGCATTCTATAGGTATTGTTACAGCACTTAATCCATATATTGGATATAAAAATTCCACAAAGATAGCAAAGGAGGCTCTATTAACAGGTGGCTCTGTTTATGATCTTGTATTAAAACATAAGCTCCTTACAAAGGAGAAACTTGATGCTATATTAGATCCTACACATATGTTAGACTCTACTGATATAGTGAAATAAAAATAAGATTAATATTTATAAAGTAAAGATTTGGAATATTCGTAGATTATTAAGTAAAGCTAATAATCTGCGAATTTTATTTCATAAGGATTTATCTTTGTTATAGAATATGTTTCTGTACATATATAGCTGCATAAAAGGATAAAGTATAGCTCTTAGTATTTTTATCATACTGCTACCTTTTGTATGAAAAAGATCTCTATGATGTTTTATAAAAAGTATTTGTAAATGAACAAGAGAAAGAATATTATCAGTGCATTCTAAATACATTATTTTTTTAGCATCTCGTAATTGTACAGTTTGTATATCCTTCTCAAGATATTCTATTAGGGATAGTTTACCTTTGAAAATGGGTAATACTATTTTGCGCATCTTATGGTAATGTTTTAAGCTCCAAATTAATTCTGTAATAGCATTTCTCCATGATGGCAAACTCTTATGATAATCAGTGTAAGTAGCAGCTTTTGCATGACGTCTGAAATTTACTATTACTTTATCTACATATATTATACTTTCATGAGCAGCAGCAGTAATAGATAGAGCTGCGTCATATAACGAAACATTATAAAAAGAATTATTAATAGGTGGAAGCATTGATAATAACTTGCGCTTAAAGAGTAATGTATGTCCAGGTAAACAAAGAAAGAGCATACGAAAGATGCTTACATTTCGATGTCGATTATCAAAATAAGTAAACGAATTATCATTAGAAAACGGTCTACTATGCCCACTGCATAATAAGCTGTCACCAATAGCTTTTATTTGTATTTCTATCTTGTTATGTTCCCAAATATCATCTTGATCGGCAATAGCAATGTAGTCTCCAGTAGCTTGTTGCATAGCTGATAGGAAATTAGCATTAATACCTTGTTTTTCTTTATTTCGATAAATGCGCATCTGAGGGAACTTGTTTGCATATTTTTCGATTATATTCCAAGTGTCATCAGTAGAACCATCGTCTTGCACTATAACCTCATGTAGCGGATAAGTTTGTGCAAATATAGAATCTAATTGCTGGGAAAGATATTTAGATCCGTTATAGGTACAAATTACAATAGATACTGATTTAGACATATTCCTTTTGAGTTTATAGAAAGTTAATAAGAAAAACGGTAGTGTTATACACTATAAAATATAATGTTAGTATAGAAATAAATAATGTTACAAGTAATCTGCTTTTATCTTTTAAGCGATTAATGAGATATCCCACGCTTATAGGTATTATATAAATCCAGCCTGAAGCCATAATATATACTTCATTAATACCGAATCCTAAGCCTAAATATAAAATAACGTCAAGTGCAAAGCATGTTAGTGTTATCCATAATAATCTTTGTTTAATTCCTGCATAAATACCACAAAGAAAGAGTAAAACGATAGCCCCTTCTATAATATAATTTAAGGTCCAATCATATTTAACAAAGATAGGTCGGTCTCGTAATACATCTCCAAGTGCATATTTTTGATGTAGTTGTATGCTTTGACCAAAGAAATTTTCTATAAGAGTAGGAATACGAGGTGTAGAAATATCTGTCCAAGACCGCATAGGGAAGTGTTCCATTTTTTTCCCTGTGTGTGCAAAAATGGGTTTTCTATCACGATTTTTTTTCTTCTGCTTAAGATATTTTTCCCATGTAATATTAAAACAACTATCTATTCTTTTTCCTCCTTTAATCGTTGTAGTGTCTTTAAAGGCAGCATATAGTTTTATTTTTTCACGTTTAGTTTGTGCAGCTTCTAACTTTCGTTTGGCTATTCTTGCTGGATCTTTGTACTTGTGATCTTGCCATCTTCCTATATAAAGGAAAATTATGCCAGGCAAAATTATTGCAAAGAGAAGGTTAGATGGACGAAAGAAGGCCTTTTTATTAGTAATCAGATTAGCAATAAAAGTTTTTAGACCATTGTTAAGAGAAACCCCCGCTGTAAAAAAGAATAATAAAAAAGTAATACTTTTTTTTAACAGACGATTTTCCTTTATGCAGCATCCGCTAATATACAGTGTGAGTAATATTATAAATAGCGATACTATAAAATGGTCTGGGCTAATAGCTGCTAACATGACATAAGCAAAAGAAAAGAGAAGATACCCTAACATTATAGCTTCTTTAATATGTAAATGTATCAAATCTTTACCTATACGTACCATAAAAATGAAGGCATAAACTGAACAAAATAGTAAGATTATGCTTACAAGGATAGGTGCGATGTTTATACCAGTAGATAAGTATATATAGTGGTTAATAAGATAAAGTGGATAATAGAAAGGAGCAAGAAGGGGGTGACGAGTAACATCAAAGTCTAATTTCCAATCTGAGACAACGAGATAAGTTAGCGGGTCGAAGCCAGAAATATGAAAATTGTTAAGCACAACTTTACGATATGTTTTAGCATTAAATACTGAAAAGAGTTGCCAATACTTAGCAATAACAATAATGTGTAGTGTTATTTGCCATAAAAGGAAAAAAGAGGTAGCAACACGCTCTTCTTTTTTTATTTTAAATATTGTTGGAAACTGCATTATAACAGAATATTTGAGAACAATTATAAAAAGCGAGATATAATGTAAGTAGGAGAATAGTTACTTGTAAAAAGTTCCGATATCTACCATTAAGTCTTTTTAGAAAGAATCCTATAGAAATAGGTATGATGAAGGCCCAGCCTGCTGTCATGATGTATACTTCATTAATGCCAAAGCCAAGAATAATATGAAGAGTAATATCGCAGGCAAACCATGTTAATAACATTTGTAAAAATTTCTCACCGCGAGCAATAATGCATCCTATAACAAATATTAAAATTATAACACATTCTATAGCATATTTATAGGCATGAGTATAAGTAACAAAGATGGGACGATCCCATGATACATCTTTAAGCAGATATTTTTGATGTAGGATAAGTGATTCTCCAAAGAAGTTTTCTATTAGTGTTTTTATGCGTGGCGTTGATATATCTATCAGTTTAGTAATAGGTCCATTGCCGGCAGCCTTACCTGTATGTTCCTTAAGCCATTTGTTGCGTTTGTTAAAATGGTCAGTAGTCTTGGCTGCATCTTTTTCCATATTATGCTTTACTATATTGTTTATAACTTCTTTTTGTGGAACTTCTAAGGTATAATATTGATATTGTCTTATTCCGAAGAGTATTAAAAGAGGCAGGATTATTCCTATAAAAAGAAATTTTTTATGAAATGTTTTTTTCCAACCATTAGTAAATATTCCTGCCAATATGGTCTTAGCAGCATTTGAAGAAGCCATTCCTGCGGTAAAAAATAATAGTATAAATGATTGCCAAGGTTTTAGATTTTTGTTTTTTTTCATTTTTATACCAACTATATAAAGAGTCATTGTAAGGAACATCATTGATATAATGAAGTGGTCAGGTACCATTGTAGGCACTAAAACGTGCGCAAATGAAAAAAGGAAAATGGTGAGTAAGCAAGATTCTTTTTGTGTTAACTCCATTACTTCTCGAAACACTCTATATATAAAAATAGTGGAATAAATAGCTGAAAAAATTATTATAACAGCCATAAAATATACTGCAAAATTATATCCAAATAAGTCTATAAGGCTATTATTAAGTAAGTAAAGAGGATATAGAAATGTAAGATAAAGAGGGTGCCTAATAGTATCAAAGTGAATACGCATACCAGAGATAGTTATCCATGACCAGCAGTCATAACCAGACATACGAAAATTCTTTGTAAATAATGACCAAAATCCGCCGTGTGCCCCCATAGTATAAATACTATAATGGCTATATATAAGCAAGGCATTAAAGAATATAAAAACCAACAACATGGCGCAAAACAGAATGCGCTCTTCTTTTTTTATTTTAAAAATACTTATCGCAGACATTATATAATGTATAATATATATTGCAAAGTTACGAAATAACTTGCGAATGCTATTTTCTTTTTAAAAAGAAACGAACTAAAAGAAAATTTATTGGAAAGCAAATTAGAATAGTAGGAATCAGAGCTATTTGCTTTACAATACCGATATAAATGAAAAAATGAATAAATATAACCTGAAGTGATATGTTTACACAATGTGAAAGAAGGAAACCTGCCCCTTTCTTAGAAGATGACTTTACCTTAAATGTAAATCTTGTAGAGGCAATATAATTAAAACATAAGCTAATGCCATAACTTACGATAACACATACCGTTTCAGAGTTAACGCATATAATCATTAACCTGTAAACTATAAATTGTATTAAAGCTGCAATGCACCCTACTATACCAAAACGTATTACTTCGAGAAGTTTATTGCATTTACTTTTTCCTAAATGGCTTAAAATATCCTTTATCTGCATATTCTAATAATTCTTTATCGCCTCGTGAATCACCATAAGATATAAGCTCATAGCTGTTTCTATTAGGCATAATCTCTTTTAAGCGATTTACTTTTTCTGCACCATAGCAATTGCGTGTAATAAAGTGTCCAGTTACTTTTCCTTCTTTTTCTTCTATTTTTGTACCTATTATACGTATATCTTTATCAAGTTCAGAAAAAAAAGGACGTACCCACATATCTATACTTGCTGTAATTATTATAACCTTTTCTCCTTCTTTTAAAGCTTTTTGTATCTCTATTAAAGCCAGAGGACGAATAAGTGTTTTGTTGTGCCTTGCAAATTCATTACATTTTAATTTGAACTCCTTTATATTCATTCCTTTAAAGAAATAAGTAAACAGCTGTTGTTTTGCTTTCCAATTTGGATAAAGTTTAAGCTTCATCATTATTAATATTGGCGCATAAAGTAACAGGCCTAAGAAAGTGCTTAGATCACCTTTTACAAAACGTATGAATGCTATAAAGGTGTCCTTTGTTGTGATGGTACCATCAAAATCGAATGCGTAAAGTTTCATTTATAGGAAATATATTATAAATAAGAAAGATAGCCCAAAGAGCAATACTATTATTTGCATAAACCGATCCTTTAACATTATCTTGGTAGGATCTCCACTTATTTTATCAACAACAGCTAACTGAATATAACGTAAGATGCCCACTAACACAAAAATACTTGTAAGATATAAGTACTGTGTATGAAAATGTTTTATAGTTTCTTCACTTACTGTGTACATAATATAACACACTAAGGTTATACTTGACGTTATTGTTATAGCTTGATTAATAAAGTCTATATTATATCTTATTGTGTTTTGTCTAGGAGGTTCGCCTGTTTTTATCATGCGTATAACATCATCTCTACGCTTTGCAAACGCAAGAAACAACATTAGAAGGAAAGTCATCAATACTATCCACTTGCTTAATGTAATATTAGTAGCCCAGCCTCCTGCTAATATTCTCAAAACAAAACCGAAAGCAACTATACATACGTCTATAATAGCGAATTGCTTTAATTTAACGCAGTAACTAATATTGAGTAGCCAATAAACAATTATCACACCATATACTTTTTCATGTTCTCCAGGCAGAAAGGAAAGCGTTAGCATGGAAAGTGCAAACATAATAAATATTAAAATATAACCTAACGTAATGCTAACAGCTCCTGAAGCTAATGGTCGTTTACATTTTACAGGGTGCCGTCTATCGTCTTTTACATCTATAATATCATTTAAGCAGTAGATAGACGATGCTGCAAACGAGAATGAAAAAAAAGTTATTAAGCCTGCAAAGAGCGCATTAAGATTAAACAACTGCCCCGAAAAGAATATAGGTAACAGTACGATTAGATTTTTAATCCATTGATATGGGCGTATTAGTTTGATAATATCTTTCATCGAATAAATCTTTCTATAGGAGTTATTACTAATTTACTAACAAGAGTGTGGAATATCCATGCAATGGGTATTGTTAAAGAAAAGGTAGCAATAAAGGTAATCCAGTAAGTCCATTGAAACTCTTCTAAATATCTAAGAACAAAATGATCATGTATTAAATAAGCCTCTAAACTAACCATACCTATAAACTTAAAGCAGTTGTTAAACCATTTTGGAGTATGCCTAAAAGCACGGTTAAGTATCAAGATAGATGTTACTGTTAAAGGGATATATAACATACGTTCTAAGAAGATAGGGAACATTCCATGTTTTACCTGTTCTAAGAATATACTGGAAGCTAAAGCCATAAAAAAAACAAGTAGTATCATCCAAACGGCAGCTCCGTCCATTTTCTCCTTACGTTTGACAGCGGCTCCCATATTGATGCCTATAAAATATATAGGTACACGACTCCAAAATATTTCTAAATGACCAAAGATGTCATGAATAGGAGTAACGTATTCTACTAAGATACACCACATAAGCATTACAATAGGTAGCCATCTGTATATAGGATGCTTTATAATAATCTTTAGATAAAGAGGAGTTACAAGGTATAGCATCATAGTGGCAGGAATGTACCAGAAGGTGAGTTCATCGTTAAGCCAGAAATCCCAATTAATAGTAATATCTCCTATTAAATCTATAATGCTTGTGCTATGTCCTCCATGGCGTACAATGTTAGGGCATAAAAAATCAGGTATATAATACAGACTTGCCATTATAATCCACATAGGGTATACACGAAGTATACGCCGCAAATAGAAATCCTTTATATAAGGGTGGCTTGTCCATGAGAACCATAAGCCCATACCACTTAGAAAAAGGAATATATCTACACCAATATTTCCGATTCTTCTTAAGCCAAAAAACATATCATCGCGTGGTAAACCTACATGAAAGAGTATCACAAAAAGCATTGCAGCTCCCATTAATTCGCCACGAAACCTACTAATATTTCCTATTTCTATATCCTTAAATTTCATGTTAGCTACATTTTAGGTTTAGGTATTTTATTCATTAATTCCTTAAACAACCATGCTAAGCAAATGGAACTAATGATATAAAGTATTAACCCCGTCCAATAATCTCCTGCTTTTGAAATGGGGATAAATATCTTTCTTGTTATGGGATGACATATAAATAGAGCAGATGAAATGTTTCCAACCCATACTATAAGATTCATAAAAAGTCCACAACGATGAACTAATTTAATAAAACTTATTGCTGCCATGCAAACAAATATTGGGATAAGATACCATGTAAAGTAAGTTATGTTAAGAGCATAAATAGCTAAAAGCGATATGATAAAGATAATTATATGTGTTTTTTTAGAAACTTGTGGCATAAACTTGGCATATAATAATCCGAAAGCAAAGGGCAAAATTCCTCCTATAAAGTTGTACCTTAAGCGATTAAGTTCATCGCTTTCAGGGCTGCACATAATCTGAAGAGCTGCACAAATAATTATTAAGCCAACGGTATATCCCCAATGACGACGATATAGTATCAAACGATACACAATATATATTTGCATCATTAATCCAAAATACCAATAAGGTCCTGGCCAAATAATTTCATCAGGATTAGGCAGTAAGTTGTTAAACAGCCCTAATTGAGCAATTATATCTAAAGGCATGTAGCGGTGCTGACCTTGTGTGATAGCATCTATAATAGTAAAAGCTACAAAACCTATTATCATCATTCTAAATAGTTTTATCCAGTGATATTTAATAAAAGATATAGCAGAAGGCTCTTTCTTATTATTAAAATTGGGTTCTTCATATTTTACATATAAGCCGTATGCCGATAAGAATAAGAAGACAGGGACACCATAATGACCAAAGAACGATATTATATGAAAGAGAGTAAGAGAATGGAAATTTTTACTCATTTCATGGTTAAACCATGTAAAGTTATGCCAAAAGTATTGGTACTCGTTTTCTTGTACTATATGATTTAACCAATGGCAATAATTGTGTAGAAAGATACCAATAATGGCTAATCCGCGTAAAGCATTACATTCTGTACGTGAAAGTAATTCTCTTTTCATTTTTTATTATTTTCTTTTTTTTTGCAAAGGTATTTGACGTATAGCTTTTGTCCTATCTAACTTATCGTAATCAGTAGTTCCTTTTAATATTCTTGGACGATTTTCTTGATAGTTTTTGCTTAATATGTTATATTTATCTCTATAATATATAGTATGTATTCCCCCTAAATAAAGTAACATATGAGGTAAAGCATCGGTCATGAATTTTTTGTTTTTTGCTGCTATAATTTGTTTATATATATTATGGTGTTTGGCTTTATACGCTGGAGATGTATATATCCAAAAAGGTATTTCAAACTCAAAGCGTGCAAGGTTATAATCTATCTCAGCAGAGTGGTTACGGCAAATGAAACCACGGTTTCCTTCATAACATTCTTCTCCATGATCAGGCATATAAATGATAATAGCGTCTTTGTCTTGAAAACGTTTTATTATTTGGTACACAATAGAGTCGTTGTATAACACTGCATTATCGTAATCGGATAGTATCTTTCTGCGTTTTTTGTTTAAATCATATCGGATATTCTTATAATCATCTGCTTTAAAGTGTTTTGCTTTTTCTGGTGTGCGTTGTTCATAATTAACATGTTGCCCCATAAGATGAAACAATATAAGATTATGATCAGTGTTATATTGCTTCTGAAAGCAATCGTAGTCGTGTAATAACCCTGCATCATATTTATATAATCTGCTATTCCTGTTATCGAACATGGCATTAGATAGCTCTGGGTGATTAAGAAAAAAGCCCCCACTAAAATCGTAAACAGCTTGCTTAGCACGAGGTAAAAACTGATTAGTAATGAATGTTACATGATAACCTGCCTTACGGAAAACCTCAGGAAAGAGAGGGTAATCGCACCAATCTTTTTTATCCCCAACAACTTGTAGTGAAAAGATATTTTTAAAAACAAAACTTGTTAGATTATAAGGTGATACTACATCACTAAAAGGTGTTAGTAAGCCTTGTTTTTGCAAAGCCTCTTGGTGAGGAGTTGTAGGCATGAAATAGCCATACTGGTGTGAGTGATGCTTACTATAGCTCTCGCCAATAATAAGTATGATGTTAGGTGATGTGTAAGAACAACTATCAACCCATACTTTTCCTTTAGTTGCTATAAGCTGGCTTATCTGATGAGAGGCTAATTTGTTTGAGAATATAGCGAAGGCTAAGCGGTAAGGTGGTATGTAAAATTGCGTTTCTTTCCCTGGCTGTCTTTGATATAAACTCATTTCGTGTTCCACTGCCCCTATAGTGTGAAGTGAGAATATGCGATACATCATCTCTTTATTATGAGCTGAAGAAATAGCAGAAAAAATAAGGAAAAAGGTGCATATCAGTCCACTAAAAGTTTTTATAAAAAGCAAACTTTTTTTATTCTTTATAATCTTAAAGCAGTGTATAGAATCCCTTTTTTTTATTTTTCTAAAGATACTAAGATGCCGTTTTATAAAAGGGAAAAGCCCTGTTATAATGTTAATAAGTATTAGTATTAATATCCAACCTATTCCAGAGAAAAGAATATCTATAGAAATATAACTTGATAAAAATTCATTAGCTTCTTTACTATTAGTTTCACCTATAAGCAAAAGTATTGAAGGGTTTATAGTGGTTTGAAACTTTTCCCAGCAAAATAGATCTATTAAGCTAATACTATATGCCATAAAATATAAGACCAATCGTACCCATCGTCGTATTTGTCGCTTAAAGACCATAAGGAACAAGCTAACCAAATATAAATCAAGAAACAATTCAGGTATTAAGTTGTCGTATACTTTTGTGTTTGGATTGTTAACAGGCAATTCCTCATAAGCTACTAAAATGCCAAGCAGATACATAAAAATAAAAAAAGATCTATTAGCCCTAATAGGGGTTAATACGCTATAGAAAATATGTGCAACCTTAGTAAATATTTTCATTGTATAATGCTTAATGCTATTTAATAAGGTGCAAAGATACTTTTATTTTATTATATGTAGCGATGTAAAAAGGGAATTAACATTTAAAATAATACAATTTATTCATACTCTGCAAAACTGCTTTTAGCTAAAAAACATGCTCATAATAAAAATTTCTGGGTAGGTAAAAAAGATATACACTACTGTGCGTTACTTGCCATCTTGTTGTGTTTGTAATTGTTTAATAATAAGAGTGTTAAGAGGATATGACCTTTTACCCTATAAAACATCAACTTTTTATGAGTAAAACCTCATCTTTTGTCCCACAAAAGATGAGGTTTTCTGCTGCAACTAATCCTTGAAAAGGAAGAAAAATCGAAGTTGGTGTAAACTGACTGATAATGAGGAAGAAACGAAACGATTTGCGTAGAAGTGCTCTTTTCAAAAAGGGCAGGAATATGCAGATTTAGGCAGAAGTTCAGTTACCAAAGCATTACCTGATTTTGAGATAGGTAACGATGAAGTAATGTTCGGTAACTGAATTATTTTCGCTCGTGTGGCTGTTGCTGCGGTCGGCAGTTTTCTGCATAAGTGAGGAACGCTTTAATTCGGGTAACTTTGCCCATAAAAATTAAAGCGTATGAAACAAGAGAAAATGAAGGTGTTGCTCTACCTCAAAAAGAGCGGTCTTGACAAGTCGGGCAAGGCTCCCATCATGGGGCGTATTACACTTGGAAGGAGTATTGCACAGTTCAGTTGTAAACTCTCCTGCAACCCCGACTTGTGGAATCCACGAGAGAGCAGAATGGATGGTAAGAGTCGTGAGGCGGTGGAGATAAACGGTAAATTGGAAAATCTGCTGTTGTCTGTTCAGTCGGCTTATCAATCTCTGCTATCCAAAGGTTGCCTATTTGATGCAGCCGATGTGAAAGAGCTGTTCCAAGGGAGCGTACAGACACGATGCATGCTCATTGAAAGGCTGGATATGCTCATTAAGGAGAAGGAAAGCCATGTTGGTATAGACATCAAGGAAGGAGCCATACACGGCTATCACTCTACCCGAATTCATTTGCAGAAGTTTATTCAACGGAAATACAAGGTGACAGACTTGGCTTTCTCACAGCTCACAGAGAACTTTATCTATGAGTTTGGGCAGTATTTCTTAGGTGAGTGCGGTTTTCAAGAAAGCACATTCTATAATGCAGCCACGCATTTGAAGACGGTATGCAGGTTGGCTTACCGTGAGGGATTGGCTGATGTACTTCTATTTGACAAAGCCAAAATTAGCAAGGGCGACAAGAGACTGCCCAAAGCACTTGACAGAGGGGCATTTGAGAAGTTAAAGACTCTTCAATTTGAGGACTTGGAGGAGGAAATGGAAACGGCAAGGGATATTTTCCTCTTTGCCTGTTATACAGGTGCTGCATATTGCGATTTGATGGAACTGAACAAGTCCCATCTTGTGCGTGATGATGAGGGTTGCCTTTGGCTGAAGTTCAACCGTCAGAAGACAGGTGTGCCTTGTCGTGTCAAACTGCTGCCCGAAGCCATACGGCTGATGGAGAAGCTCCACAGCGATGAAAGGGAAACATTGCTCCCTTTCATGGGATATGCCACTTACCAATCTTATTTGAAAGCCCTGCGGCTTCGTGCAGGCATCTCGTTTCCTTTTACCACACATACGGCAAGGCACACCTTTGCCACATTCATCACGCTTGAACAGGGTGTACCTATTGAGACCGTGAGTAAGATGCTGGGACATTCCAACGTGAGCATGACCGAGCGTTATGCAAAGGTAACGCCACAGAAACTCTTTGAGGAATTCGACCGTTTCCTTTCTTTCACCGAAGAGATGCAGTTGGCTATCTAATCCTTATTAAGTCATTTGATTTCTTATCTATTCATTTAATTAACTTCAAACCACCAAGACAATGAGAAGTACATTCAAGATACTGTTCTATATCAACAGACAGAAAACAAGGGCAGACGGCAACACCGCCATTCTCTGCCGTATCACCATAGACGGAAAGAGCACCGCCATTACCACAGGAGAAGAGT
>NZ_JBWPJP010000010.1:0-68824 GCF_056583855.1 Prevotella sp. C0209C1
CTTGGCTATGTAATTCCCGCTATTAGGGCTTACTCGGGACTTCCACCCGTTAGAAAATGCTCATGCCGAGCGTACACGCAAAAGAGAATTTTGTTTCCAAAATCCTCTTTTTACCTGTTTGTGATTCCGTTGGGGTTCGAACCCAAGACCCACAGCTTAGAAGGCTATCCGAAGAAAAGAATGTTAATAACTGAAAGATAAGATATTACAGCGACTGCGTTTTTGCCTTTATATTCGTTTTATTGCGAGGGGGCGTTAAAATAATAAGCGTGGACTTGTATACATATCGTCTTCTTTTTTCTTATTATTGTCGTTCTCTTTCTTTACCGATGTACCTATTGAATTAAGAAGTTTTCCAATCAAATATTTACTAACGGCAGGTTTATCGAGTTGGTCTAATGCACCTATGATGAACCCACTTTTTAGGGTCATAACCATGTTATTAGATTTGTTCTCCAAATCTATGTAATATCCTTCGCCTTTGTCGAAGTTATATAAGAAGCGAAGACATCTTTCCATTTCTTCTTTTGTATTAAATTCGAGACGTACTCTTTTAGTTTTCGTTTTAATAAGTTCTTTCCCGATATTCATTAACTCGCTTGTTGAGAGATAAACGGTGTAATAGCTTGTGCCATCTGTACGCTCTGTTAGTTCTATACTACTATCAGCAACCTTTCCTATTGTTGTTGTGTGTGATAGAATCTTTTGTGCATTTGCACTGATGCTAATTAATAATGCTATGATTGTAATTAATTGTTTCATTTTTTTATTGTTTAATTTGTTAATGTATTATTGATTTTACGTTTGCTCACGAGAGATTGAGCCAAAGACTTTATACGCCTGTAGTATGTCTTTTTTCTTTATCTCCTGCTCGGGGTATGACGTGTTAAGGGGTACAAGTCTGTAATTATCTTCATTCGTGGCAGGGAGTATGGTGCGAATAAATCGCTCTGATGTTGTGATGATGAAGTAAATTTGTCCGAGTGTGATGCTATTAGCTTGTTGCAGGAATATAATATCACCTACATTGTATTTTGGTGCTGCATCATGTCCGAAGTAATAGATACCTATGCACCCCGAGAAGCAAGGCACAGATACGTATTCTATGACAGGGTAATTATCTTCGTTGAGGCTGGCGGTAGAATTAGCAGATATATTCAATATGGGCTGCTGGTCTGACTTGATACCAAGCCCGAAGATATCTTTACCGAGTATCTGTGTCAGCTCTATGATATAGCCGTGCTTAAATTCTTGCGCATTGAGCCTTGAGGATAAAGCCTGTGGTGTTATCCCCCACTGCCTTGATAGCCATGCAAGGTTGATATGGTTAGCTTGAAGAGCTTTTCTTACTTCGTTTCCTTCCATATATAGACAAAAATTATTTGATGTCGTAATATGTGTATTCGTCATCATGTTGTATCCACTTATAACGAATTTGTTTGAAGCCCAGCTGGGTTACTACTGGACCAATAGCCTCTTGCATTTCTTTTTTGTTTTTGTTTGCAGCAAAAACAGCTCCGACGAGAGTTAATATCGTGCTGTTTTTGCCGGAGATTTGTACATCGATATCATCCTCCCATAATTTATCTTTGAGTATATCAGTATATCTTTTGCGCATGGATGGCA
The DNA here is from genome assembly GCF_056583855.1 of Prevotella sp. C0209C1. Taxonomy (NCBI): domain Bacteria; kingdom Pseudomonadati; phylum Bacteroidota; class Bacteroidia; order Bacteroidales; family Prevotellaceae; genus Prevotella; species Prevotella sp. C0209C1. The sequence continues at coordinate 1,627 of NZ_JBWPJP010000010.1, forward strand.
GGTTGTTGTTTTTAATTTCAGATGCTCTCTTTATGCAATAATCAACGGCAGAAGAATATTGTTTGTTCGTTTTGTATAATTCCGAAAGGCTGTCGTTTGTGGGAATATTGGCATATGAAGCGAGGTGCTGGAGACTGCTACCAAGTTCCTCTACATTCATTGTTTCAACGGTATTGGTAGAGAATACACCCTGTGACAAATCCGTGGAATCTGCGATAATTTTTTCTATGTTCCTTTTTTGAAAAACGGCCTTATCGATATTTGCCTGTTTGATAGAGTCGGCCCTTTCGCTTCTCTCTATGGATTCAGTTACGCCCGTTACGTTGAAAAGGAATGCAAAGAACACAGATAACCCCAACCATGCTAAAATTACATAGAGGCGCTTACGATTTTTCTCGTCGCCGATAAAGAACAAGGCTTTTTGAGGCTTAATAAGTCCAAAGACGAGATAACCGAACAGTAAAAATTGTAATAATCCAAGTAATTTTGTCATAATGATATTTTTATTATTTGTTATTCGAATGATGCATGATTTCTATGAATTGCTGTAACTGTTTTTGAAAATTCGCAACTATTTCAATAAGGCTGCTTTTCTGTTGCAGTGATGTCTCCAGCTCACGTGTTAGTGTTGCTACGGTATCAGTAAGCGTTTTAACGGTGTCCTGTCTGTCCTCTTCATTTTGGCATCCACAATTGTTCTGCGTGTCGATGTGGTCGCCGTCTCTCTTGTTCTGTGTGCCCACTGTTACATCCCCCGAATTAGTAGCGATAGATTGGTCGCCTGATGCCGTAATTTGTGTTAAAGTTACTTCATCAAAGAAATAACCTACTGGAACACGATAAAAAGCTGCAATTTTCTCCAATAAATCAACCTTGCATATCGAGCCTTTATAAATTAGATTATATAAAGTCTGATATGTAGTGCCCATTTCTTTAGCATCGCCGTATTTATCGGTACTTTTCTCAAACAACGCCCTCAGTTTTTCTATATTCATATAAAGTATACTTACTAAATAAAGTTAATTCTGAAACAATTTTATAAAGTTTACTTGTTTGTTTAACAAGTTCTCTTTATCTTTACATCATATTTCTGAAACAAAGATATAAATAAATAATGAAACAAACAATACCTCGAAAGGGGAAACTTAAAAAAGCAAGAAAATATGAAAGCAACAGAATTAACAGACTTCAGATTTGAGTTCGCAGGTTATGGACATTACAAAGTTACTTATACAAGCCCTGCTACAGGTAAACAATGGAGCGTAACAACAAACAACATGCCGTTGATAGATGCCACGTATCACGAGGAATATCCAAAGAGAAAAGATTTAGAAAGTTTGAAAAAACTTTGCAAGCAAAAAGGTTCGCTATATATCTATTAATTAAAGACGTAAGATTATGAAAATGAATGAACTTACAAGGAGCAGGAAAAAGATAGATTTAATGGGAGTTTATTTTCACGCCATCTTTACGATTCTTTTAACTCTCATCTTCGCACTTGTGGTGTATGAGACTTTTATAGGGTTTATGCGAATATGATGTAATAAAGGCTATAGTGAGCCTTAATCACTAAAGGTAAAGAGTTGAGGCTCGAGGGCGGTTCAAGTCCGCCATTACCACGAGAGGGTTATACTAAAGTAACGGTTCCCCTGCCTGATGGGGCTATAAATTGCAGGATTGCGATAATATCCAAACATAGCGATGATGTAGAGGCCAACCGTAGAAGCAAGCAGCTCACATTAAGAGAGAGTCGAGGCAAGCAGCGGGGAAGAAAGTAATAAGGAGCTAAGGAATAGGCTGGCGTCGTTGAACTCGATAGCATAGTGCGAAGAATAGTACCACGAACAGACCGTAGTAGGTCAGCCAGCCACAATGTATTAACTATAAATATAAGAAAGTATATGGAAGAAAAAGAGACAAAAGGCTTTGACTACCAAAGTTGCGAGAGTGTGGAAGAGCTGCGGAGAAAGCTAAAGGAGCTTACAAAGGAGGTAGAAGAGCAAAAACTATTAGTAAGTGCTTGTCGTAAAGAAGCCGAGCAATACAAGACTTGGTGGTTGAATAAGACGGAGAGAATCAAGAAGATGAAAGAAGATATCGAAGACATTAAGAAGATAACTAATAAGATAATAGAAAGATGGTAAGACTTAGAACAAAGAAGCCTGTAATGCCTACATTAAGGCTTATGAAGGTAGGCGAAGTAGCAAGTTTCCCTGTAGAGCGTTTAGACGTTGTCCGAGTTACGGCGAATCGCTTAGGTACGATGAAACGCCGTGAGGGTTGGAAATTTCAGATGAAGACAAAAGGGCTGCTGGTACAAGTTACCAGAACAGCATAAGCAAGCTATGTAAGAGTTATTGAGGTTAGGATATGGGAAATTATACGATTACAGATAGCGAGAAGCTCCTAACCATTATGCGAGTAATGAATAATAAAACTTTTGGATTACGGTTTAGCGAACGGATTGTGGGCGGTCGCTCACGTTTGGAAAGACTTATCACTGCTGGGAAGATACGAGCAAAGAAAGGGAATGACAAAGCTCAAAATGGCAAGTGGGAAGTAAACGCTGCCGATGTCCTACGATATGCAAGAGCAAAATGAAAAGAATGAAATTACAAGAAGCTACTACATTTAAGGTGTGGCTTAGAAAGAAAGTTATTAATTGGCTTAATGAAGATAGCAAGTTATACACAAAGATAATGGGAGAGCCTGTACGTAAGGAAACGGTGCTATTAGTTAATATGATTGCCGTATTGCTAATGGTAGCAGCAATAGCTGTAGAGGGGTCTCTGTTAATATCTGTAATAGCTACTATATGCGTTGGCTTTTTGGTGAGGAGATTAAAGATAACTGACAACAAAGAATAGTCTTAAATTAAACCTTTCGCTTTAATGGAAGTTTTTAAGTTTTATTTAGTTTGTTTTATTCAATTGCTCAGTCTGTGAAGATAGGGCAATTTCTTTTGGGTGGATAGGTTATATAAATAGGGGTTCGACTCCCCTACTACCCACGATATTAATAACGATAAAATAAAAAGAGTATGAGTACAGAAATCATTGAAGTGCAGCAAGCAGATATGCTGCAAGCAATTAACCGAAGCGAGGTAGATATGCAGATAGCTACGGCAAAGCAATATCCCCGAGACCTCCACAGAGTATTGAACCAAATAAAGACTTACGCCACCATGGACACCGAAACAGCCGAGGACTGCTTCTATGCCCTACGCCGTTCGGGGAACGTTATAGAGGGCGTGAGTGTGCGCCTTGCAGAAATCATCGCAGGGGCATGGGGCAACCTTAGGGTACAAAGCCGTATCATAGGCAACGATGGGCGCACAATCACCTGTCAAGGCGTGTGCCACGATTTGGAAACCAACCTCGCAGTAAGCGTGGAAGTAAAAAGGCGCATTACCGACAAGGGCGGACGTACATTCTCAGAAGACATGCAGGTAGTTACAGGCAACGCAGGTTGCGCCATAGCTTTTAGAAATGCCGTACTAAAGGTAGTGCCAAAAGCTGTAACTAAGAAAGTGATAGACGAGGTAAAACAAGTAGCCTTAGGCAAAAGCATGGACTTAGAAACCAAGCGTCAGAACCTCATGCAGTATTATCAGAAGATAGGCGTTTGCCAAGATACGCTGCTTGCTTACTGCGGAGTAAAATCCATTGAAGAAATAGACATAGAGAAAGTGTTTGAGCTTCGCGGCGTGGCAAATGCTATCAAGGAGGGTTCTACCACCGTGCAAGAGACTTTCAAGCCATTCACAGCCGAGAGTCGCGCCATAGCAGAGAAAGCCAAGAAAGAGGCAGACAGCAAGAAAGATAAGGTGAACAAAGCTATACAGGCAGCCACGCAGCCAAAGGTGGACACCGAAACAGGAGAAGTTATAACAGAAACAAAGAAATAAAAAAAAAGTTATGAGTAGCATTATTATAAGACCAAAGAACCGCACGGAGTGGCTGGAATATAGGAAGCAGGGCATAGGAAGTAGTGAAGTAGCAACTATAGTAGGGCTTAACCCTTGGGAAACGCCTTATCAACTATGGAGGCGTAAAATGGGAATAGATGCACCAAAGCAAGAAAACTTTGCTATGCGTGCAGGACATTATCTCGAAGACGCCGTAAGTCAGTTTTGGCAAGATGCAACAGGCAACGAGGTTATTAAAAGCAGTGCAGGCGATTGGCTCATTCGTGATAATGACAAGCCATACCTACAAGTAAGCCCCGACCGCACCTATTGGCTCTCTGACAGCCGCAAGGCATCAGACAAAGGTATTCTTGAATGTAAGACCACGCAACGCGGCTGGGACGAAGACAGCATACCTAAGAACTACTTTGTACAGGTGCAATATCAATTAGGTGTTGCAGGGCTGAAGCACGGTTCGCTTGCATGGTTAACACAGGGGCGTCAATTTGGTTATAAAGATTTAGATTTTGTACCTGACTTTTACGAGTGGTTAGTGGACGAGGTTAGTCGCTTTTGGGTAGACAACATACAAGGCGGGAAAGAGCCGCAGGCAGCCACAGCCGAAGATGTTATGATAAGATATAATCAGCATACAGACGGCAAAGAGGTGGAAGCCACAGACGCTGTTTATAACGCCTACAGCGAGCTAAAAACCATAAAGCAAGAGATAACACAGCTTGAAGAGCGAAAGAGCGAAATAGAGGATAAAATAAAACTCAATTTTGGCGATGCCGAGCGCATGAGTTATCAAGGCAGGATTATAGCCACATGGAAAGCCTCCAAGCCGAGCTGCAAGTTTGACGCAAAGACTTATCAGAAAGACCACCCCGACCTTGTAAAGCCATATATTCAAAGCGTGCAGGGGTCAAGGCGGTTCTTAGTAAAGTAACGTCAAAGGGAAGTCTAACGATTAAAGTATTATAACGATGAAAACGAAGAATGCAGTGAGCCTTATAGGAATGATAGGCAACGATGTAGAGGTGAGGTTGGCAAATGGTGTGCCTTATGCTCGCTTTTCGCTTGCTACCTCTACAGGAGGTTATAAGAAGCAAGACGGTACGGAAATCCCAGAGAAAACACAATGGCATAACATTGTGGCTTGGCGAGGTCTGGCTGACTTTGCAGGAAAATACGTCAGGAAGGGTATGAAGGTAGCCATCGATGGAATGATTACCTACGGAGAGTATACCAACAAGGAAGGGCAAAAGGTAAATACGGTTGAGATATTGGCTAACGATGTAACATTGATGTCTTCGCAGCAGCAGAGGGAGCAAGGACAGCAGCAGCAATATCAAGAGCAATATAACACCCAGCAAATGGGAAGTCAAGAGCCGTTCGGTCAAAATGTAGAATCTAATGACTTGCCGTTTTGATGAAACAGGTAACGATAACGAAAGAAGATGGTCGGGTTCATGTTGACGTGGACTTGGACTATCTTTTTTCCACGCTAAAGAATGGTGTGTACACTCTATATATCAAGAGAGCAAGAGAGAAAAGGACAATCGCACAAAATGATTTAATGTGGTTGTGGTTCGCTTGCATTGAAGGAGAGACAGGAACGGCGAAAGAAGATGTGTATAACCATTATTGCAAGAAGTTCTTATCGAAGCCAGACCCGATGGGAGAAGGCTTTATAAATGATACCAGCAGCAGGTTGAATACAAAGCAGATGGCGGACTTTATGAATAAGATACAAGCCGATGCAGCTACAGAGCTTGGGATAATGCTGCCGATACCCGAAGACAGATATTTCGAGGCATTTTATCAACAATATAACATATAAGAATAGACATGGATTTTAAGAAAATTCAATTAACTAAGCAGAATACTCTTAATGTGGTGTATTCTAACGAGAACGGTGATACGGTGAGTGTAACAGGTGCGAATATCGTACACCAAGATTTAAAGGAGGCACTTAGGAATCTCGTACCGCATCTTACGCTGTTATCCGAGCAGAGAGAGGGTTATAATAACACTCTTGAAGAGCTGGAGCAGCAAAGAGAATGGGAAGAAAAGAGCATATACACACGAATGGCGGTGAATGCTGTAGCGTTGAATGCTGACGAGGTGAGCGTAAGCGGCACACGTATATTAGAGCGAGGGGATATTATTAGAATCAGCACCCCGAAGATTTCTACGGTAGACGATGAAAACTACGGTTACAAATCGGAGCTGTCGTTGGCGTTAGACAACTTAAAATACGAGGCGGAGCAATATATTGTGGAGCGTAAGTGGGCGTTAAAGCAAGGCGAACTGAACTTTGATGAGGCTGGCGACCCATTTGCAGAGATTAAGGCTGGCGATGTCCCTTCTGTATCTGTAGAGATGAAAACAAAGGGTCATACTACTACTTGTGAAAAGGTAAGAGTATCATAGATATGGTACGGTCAGAAGTAATGACGATAACGTTAACTCCTAATTGTTATAAAGTTTCATTTAAGTATCACCCCCTGTTGGTAACGTGCATCAAAAGAATACCTTCTGCGAGATATAATGCAGGTGGAAGATATTGGGAGGTTTCAACGGCTGATGAGAACTACCTAAAGCTAATGGAAACATGGGCGGTGAAAAGATTCTTGTGCAAGTCTGTAGTATGGTTGTCTGATGAGGAGCCTATAGAGAGCTACGAAGATATAGAAATGCCAAAGTTAGAAGTTCCACATAACATGACTTTAGAGCCGTATGAATATCAAAAGGAAGGGATAGCATATGCGTTAAAAACGAAGAGGTGTATAATGGGCGATGAGCCGGGTCTCGGGAAGACGGCACAAGCTATTGGGACGATGACAGCGTCCGGAGCATATCCAGCATTAGTCATCTGCCCTGCATCGTTAAAGATGAATTGGCAGAGAGAGTTTAAGAAGTTCGGGGGAGTTAAATCTATCATTCTAAGTGATGAGAACAGGAGTACATGGCAGCAGTTTTGGAGGGTAAAGAATCAAAAAGGCGAGCCTTTGGCAAAGGTATTCATAACGAATTATGAGAGCCTGAAGAAGTACTTTGTGAAGAGTATCAAAAGGCAGCAACGGTTCACATTAAGAAGCATAGAGTTCGATGAGAGGATAAAGCTCTTTAGGTCTGTTATTATTGATGAAAGCCACAAGTGCAAATCGAGTAAGACGCAACAAAGCAAGTTTGTGCAAGGCATTGCAAGGGGAAAGGAGTACGTGCTGGAGCTTACAGGTACGCCTGTTGTCAATAACAATATTGACTTAATACAGCAACTTAATATAATGGAAAGGCTGGAGGACTTTGGTGGTTATACCAAGTTCATGGAGAGATATTGTGCTGGCGAGAATCAGTCGAGCCATTTAAAAGAACTCAACTACTATCTAAGAAGATTTTGTTTTTTCAGGCGGCAAAAGAAAGACGTGTTAAAGTGGTTACCCGAGAAGACAAGGTCGTATCTTGTCGTTGACATAGAGAACAGGAAAGAGTATAACGAGGCAAAGAAAGATGTTATCCGTTATCTACGAGATTACAGGAATGCCGATGATGATAAGATACAGCGAGCGATACGAGGGGCAGTAATGGTGAAGATGGGAATATTAAAGCAAATATCCTCTAAGGGGAAGATAAAAGCAGCTATAGATATTATCCATAACACTATAGATGGCGGTGAGAAACTTATAGTATTCTGTTTCTTGAAGCAGGTAGTTGCAGAGCTCAAGGAGGAGTTCCCCGAGGCAGTAACGGTTACAGGTGATGATGATGATAAAGCCAAGCAACGCAGTGTGGATTCTTTCCAGCAGGACGCAGGAACGAAGCTAATAATCCTAAACTATAGGAGCGGTGGAACAGGGCTAACGCTTACAGCAGCGTCTAACGTGCTGTTTATAGAGTTTCCGTGGACTTATTCAGATTGTTGCCAAGCGGAGGACAGAGCGCACAGAAATGGGCAAAAGAATGCCGTAACGTGTACTTACCTATTAGGGAGAGATACGATAGACGAATATATGTACAATCTGATACAGACTAAGAAAGATATTGCTAATGGTGTAACAGGCACGATTGACAATGTAGAAGAGAAAAAGGTAAACACGCAGCAGATGTTGTTAGATGCTGCCTTTGATATGTTTAAGGGGGAGGTTAAATAGATGAAGCCATTAACAGAAAGCCAAATCCAAAAGCAGTGTGTAGAGTGGTTCAGAAGAACGTACCCGAGTGTAGAGCCGTTGTTCTTTGCCGTGCCTAATGGTGGTGCGCGTAATGCGTGGACTGCTAAGATAATGCGTGATGAGGGAGTGCGTGCTGGTGTGGCTGACCTTATCTTGCAAGTCCCGATAGGTGGTTATGCGTCGCTGTGTATAGAGATGAAGACGCCAGCAGGCAGGCAGTCGCAAAGTCAGAAGGAATACGAGAGGCTGGCAAAGAAGATGAAGAACAAATACGTTGTTTGTCGGTCTTTGGAGGAGTTTAAGAAAGCAGTAAGAGATTACATTAACAAGTAACGACTATGAATTATATTAAATTGATTAATAATTTTTGGAGTCTTAGCGAAGAGTATGATTTCCGCCCCATAGACATTGCGCTTTACTTTTATCTGTTGAAAGTTGCGAACGGTCTATTGTGGAAGCCGTCCTTCCGTAGGAACAACCGAGAGATTATGGAGAGATTTAATATCAGCAGTCATCATACTTTTAATGATTCCAGAAACAGATTAAAAAATGCAGGTCTGATAGATTACAAAACTTACAATGGCAAGAGGTATTCGACCTACATAATCATAGATAGCTTGGCAAAAAATGCCAAGGTTACTGCCAAGGTTACTGCCAAGGTTACTGCCAAGGTTACTGCCAAGCCTTATAATAATAAAACAAAAACAGAAACAAAAGAAGTTATAAAGAAAAGCCACTCCGTAGAAACGGAGTTGCCCTTAAAAATGGAAAAGCCAAATAAGCAGAATGCGGAAGTTTCCGCTCCGAGCATGGAGGACGTTATTGCGATGTGTGTCGATAAGGGTATGAGTGAAGAGGAAGCTAAGAAGTTTTACTATTATTACGATGCACAAGGTTGGATAACTACAGGGGGGCAGAAGATAACGAGAATAGATAGCATGGTTAATAGATGGATAATAAGCAGGAAGGAGAAAGAGAATGATAGAAACTATACAACAGAAAGTTCTAAGCGAGAGGCAAGAAATAGAGAAGTCTTCGAAGAAATCATGTCCCACTACAAGTAAAATAAAGAAAGAGGCAATGAAGCTGCTGGGGGAATTTAATCCCTCGCTACAAAATAAATGCTATGCTCACCCTGTAAGGTGTGTATATGGGAAAGCTCCGACGTTGGCTGCAGTGCGGAGAGATTATGGCGAGCAGGTAGCAGTGGATTGGTTAGTCATAGAGCTGAACGACTATCAGGACTTTGTCGGGGTGAAGGAAGAGGGTAAGACTACGTTTGACGTAATTAATGAATTATCGAAGATGATATTAGGGCGTTATTATTATCTGAAGCTATCCGAGATGATGCTGTTTTTTCAAAAACTGAAATATGGGGACTATGGTGAGATGTACGGAAGAGTTGACGCTGTACGCATACTAAGAGCTTTAAAGTTATTCATAACGGACAGGAATGAGATTATAGACAAGCATGAGCAAGAAGAGAGTAGCAGGAAGCGAATAGCAGCCAAAAAGAATGCTATAAGCTATCAAGAATATTTAGCAAGAAAAAATAAAACGCAATATAAAGCGATTTAAGACGTTAAAAATACACAAGACAATAGAATACTCATAAATAGAATAAAAAGCCGTTAGAATGAAAATAAAGGACATCTACAGCGGTTTTTGTAAACTACACACAGAATGAAAATTATAAAAACAAATAAAAGTATGAAAAGAATCAGATTTATAAGAGAGCGATTAGAGGGCAGTGGAAACCATATAGCCCTAAGTGTTTATTACCTGTATGCTGCGTTGAAAAATTTTGCGCTTTCGTTGCAAGATTTATTCCGTGTGCTGCATAGTTTGATAAAGCGTGAGCCATTAATATCAATGGGAGTAACCGCTGCTATATGCCTGTTAATATCGTTCATAGAGATAGGCAAGGCTCGGGCTGAAAGAGATAAGTTCTCAAAGAAGATGTGGCAGCAGGAGAGGATTATAGAGGAGTTAAATATATTGACAAACGCAAGTAAACATTAAGACAATGGAAAAGAAATACAGACTTTTGGAGAACGACACTAAGGTGGTAGGCGGCAAAACTTTGTACAGAATCGAGGCATTGAGGGACTTTGCCGATGTGCAGAAAGGGGACAAAGGCGGCTATGTGGAAAGTGAAGAGAACTTGTCTCATGAGGGTAATTGCTGGATGTATGACAACGCTCGAGTCTATGACAATGCTCAGGTATATGGCGATGCTTGTGTATTTGATAATGCTCAGGTATATGGCAACGCTCGAGTCTATGACAATGCTTGGGTAGCTGGCAGAGTTTGTGTAGATAGCAACGCTCTGGTATATGGCAACGCTCGAGTCTATGACAATGCTTTGGTGCATGGCAGTGCTTGTGTAGCTGACAATGCTCGGGTATGTGGCGATGCTCGGGTATATGGCAATGCTTATGTATCTGACAATGCTCTGGTGCGTGGTAATGCTCGGGTCTATGGCGATGCTCGGGTATATGGCAATGCTTATGTATCTGACAATACTCAGGTATATGGCAAAGCTCGTGTATGTGGCTGCGCAGAGGTGTATGGCGATGCGAGGATAAGAGGCACAGTCGATTACTACGTGGGAAAGAATGTATGGTCGAGCGGTCGCTACTTCACTTACACACGCTCTAATAAGATGTGGAAGGTAGGCTGCTTTTACGGTACAGGAGAGGAGCTGATTAAGAAAGCATATAAAGATAGTGAGGTAAGCGGAAGAGAGTATAAGCGAGTGGTGGAATATGTGGAAGCCATGTATGCTGACTTGGAAAATGACGAGAGCAAGTAAACATTAAGACAATGGAAAAGAAATACAGACTATTAGAAAATGACACTATTACGGTAGGCAGTAGAACGCAAGAGGAAATGTTTAACCTAAAAGAGATATAACGACAATGGAAATAAACAAGAATGAACCAACAGAGAAAGAGTTTAAAGATAGTAATAAATTGTATTTGAACTTGATGAGGGCTTTTGATGATGAAGAATTAGTAATGCGACTACCAGCATTTATGACTTCGTTAGCGTATTTTTTGTCAGAAATGTCTGAGATAGCAGCGAAATACGGTATCAATAAGGATGATTTTATTGCCAGCTTGGCTATAGCCACTAAGCATGTTAATGAATTGAAACTTAGAAAGAACAAGTAAAGCTATGGAAACAAACAAAATAAACAACGGCTGCAAAAGTCAAAACAACAATAAAATCAAGAACGAGACCGAGTTGTTAGAAATGTTTACGGATCCTGATGGGTTTAGAGCATTTACATATATTCCATTCCTCCATCCTATCTACAATGAAGTTTGGGCAACAGAAGGTCATGTAATAATCAGAATTAACCCAGACAGGCTTAACAAACACTACGAGCCTGTCAAGGGGTGTGAAAAACTAAAACTACCAAAAGTATTAAAGCCATGCCATTTATCTTGTACATATAAGGCTATCAGACAGGCGTTAGATGAGTGTCCGTTAGTAGATGAAATAGTAACGGAAGGAAACGAAGAGGATTGCAGGGAATGCGGTGGTTTTGGCGAGGTAGAATGGGAATATACAGATGATAACTTACATACTCATTATCATGATTTCGATTGCCCAGTGTGCGGTGGCAGTGGCGTGATAACACACAAGTTGGAAAAACATACGGGTAAGAAAGTTCACGATGAAGAAGCTATCGTGAAAATTGGAAATTCATTTTTTAGATGGTATTATCTTGACATTGTGGCAAAGGCTTTGGCGCATATCGGAGCTGACGTGATAAGCGTTACGGCTAACGACCCTATGGGTATGACAGAGTTTGTATTCGACAATATTAAGATTGGACTAATGTTTTATAAATGCAAGGAGGGTGAAGGATACAACGCTGAAGTTGAATTAAAGGAAACGTCATGTAAGATAGAATAAGAGGTATGGGAAAGTTTGAAAAAGGGGTGAAATTCGTAAAAATATAAGAAACAAAATGGAAAAGAAATACAGACTTTTGGAGAATGATACTATTACGGTAGGCAGTAGGACACTTTACCGTATCGAGGCGTTGAAAGATTTTGCAAACGTTAAGAAAGGGGATAAAGGAGGTTATATAGAGAGCGAGGATAACCTATCACATTTTGGTAATTGCTGGGTATATGGCGAAGCTGAGGTATCTGAAAACGCTTGTGTATATGACAATGCTTGTGTATGTGGCAACGCTTTGGTATATGGCAACGCTTGTGTATATGACAACGCTCAGGTATATGGCAACGCTCAGGTATATGACAATGCTTGGGTATATGACAATGCTTGGGTATATGACAACGCTCAGGTATATGGCAATGCTTGGGTATATGGCTATGCAGTGGTCTTCGGCGATGCGAGGATAAGAGGCACAGTCGATTACTACGTGGGAAAGAATGTATGGTCGAGCGGTCGCTACTTCACTTACACACGCTCCAATAAGATGTGGAAGGTAGGCTGCTTCTACGGTACAGGAGAAGAACTCATTTCAAAGGCTTATAGGGATAGTGAGGTAAGCGGAAGAGAGTATAAGCGAGTGGTGGAATATGTGGAAGCCATGTACGCTGACTTGGAGAAAGATAAGGAATAAGGACAAAAAAGCAAAGATAATGAAAAAACGAGAAATACTATTTCGTGGGTGGAACGAGAAAAACAAAAAGTGGCTGTACGGCTACTACTTAGTTAATCGTGGCGAGCATTTTATATCGCCCGATGAGTTTGTGAATCCTTTGGCGTCTTACGAGGACTATGTGGTGGACGCTGACAGCGTAGGGCAATACACAGGGCTGAAAGATGCAAAAGGGGTGAAGATATTCGAGGGGGACGTCATAGTTGATGAGTCCTACCCCTACATCATACAATACCATGAAGAATATTCACAGTTTGTTGCTGTGCCTAAACCAGACGTTACAATAGCATTTTATCAGCAATGGGTTAATGAGCGCGGATTTGTTGTCATCGGGAATGTGTATGAGGACAAAGAACTTGAGGAAGACTGAAAAGGGAGTGCCCGTGAACACCCCCTCCAAGACTACGGCGATAATACTACGCCTTTACGAAGAAGTGGAAACAAGTGCCATTCTTTGGGTAGATTATCTTTCCTCCCCTGCGAATGAACTTGCAAAACACTTCACGCATTTTGCCTTTGTGCAATTTAGTATTCATACAGCAATACCTCCTTTCTCGGCGGTTGCAGTCAACGCTTAATTGCGTTGAAGTCGTTGCACTATGCCGAAATGCAACGAAAAGCCCCCAGCACGGGACTGAGGGCGTGTCTTTTCTCTAACAGGAAGAGAGCGGACGGAGAGACGACATATCGCCATAGAGGTATTGCCTCATACTAAATTGCGTGGCAAAGATAGTGCGTTTTACATCGCACAACAAAAAAATTAACGATTTTAATAAGCAAATGTTAAATATTAACTTATAAGAATAACAATTATGTACGCAGTAAAAGGAGACCTCATAGAGGTAAAGAAAGTAAGTGAAACGGAGTATGCCGATAAAGACGGTAACACCTATGACAAGAATGAGCTGGTGCTGCTCGAGGAGATGGAAACCGAGCCTATTGACTGGGAGCAACGAAGATACGAGATTGCGAGAGACATAATGGCAGCGTCATTTGGTCAGCCGATGGACGATGTAATAAGCATTGCGTCATACGTCCATAATTGCGTACAGTGGGCAGACGCACTTATCGAAGAACTAAAAAAGAAAGCAAATGAATAAGGATAAGATGATAGAATGGATAGGTACTCACAATGTGGGGGTATCATCAAAGACAATGTGGGTGGCATTAATGTGTCCACAATGCGTGGATAACAAGAACAGCTGGGAATACAACGTACCTGGTGATGCAGATGACTTTTCACGGTGTTATGACTTGTATAAGTTTGCAGAGTTAAATCTTAACGACCTTCGAAAGATTGATAATATTTTTCCGTATTGGCGTCCTATCATTGATGAATGGGACAAGTTAAAAGCTGCATTCTTAGAAGGTACAGGATTTCAGAATATATTAGATAATAAATTTGATGAAGTGATGAAGCTAAAGGGATATACCAAGACATCAGAATCTACTTGGGAAAGAAAAAAGCAATTAAAGAACATATACACATTGTGCGAAACATTAGAAGAAGCTGATGCTTTAGGACATTTCATTATGGGTATGGGATATGAGGGCGTTCAAAATGACAGCTACAGATATTGCAAACTTGAAATGGAAATGGCATTTAAAGACAATGCAAGGCACAATAGAAATTATATTTTTGTTGGAGTAAATGGATGTCAACTTGTTGTAGGAAGTAACAAGAGAGAAATGCGTAAGAAATTCTCGTATAAATATATTGAAAAAGAAAGAATTTTTAAAAAACTATTAAATATCAACTTATGATTTACGGCTACTTGAGAGTTTCCTCTGATGAACAGGACGTGAACTCACAGAAACAGGGAGTTGAGAAATTCTGCGAGGAGCATCATTGGGGGATAGATAAATACATTACGGACGAGGGTGTGAGCGGAGGAAAGAATCCCGACAAACGAAACTTAGGACCACTTCTGAAACTTGTTAAGCAGGGAGATAAGATAGTATGCTCGGAGATTTCACGATTAGGGCGCGACTTGTACATGGTAATGGATATATTACACTTCTGTATGGAAAAGGGTTGTATCATATATACGGTAAAAGATAGGTTTGTACTCGGTGATGACATCAGCAGCAAAGTTCTTGCCTTTGCCTTTGGGTTATCTGCCGAGATAGAAAGACAGATGATAAGACAGCGTACAAAGGAGGGGTTGCGCCTTAGAATGAAAAAAGGGGTGCTACTTGGGCGTCCTATAGGAAGTTGTAATTCTGATGAAGCACAGAAATATGGAGAATGGAAAGAGAAACTAAAGCAAATGGTAGAATGGCAGATGCAACCAAGACAAATAGCAGCAGTAATTGGGTGCGACAGAAATACGGTGTCAAGGTTGGTACAGCGGTGGGGATATGGTGAAAGGTGGAATTACAAATCTGAATGGATAAATAGTGAAAACAAAAAGAGCTGGCGAGAGAGAAAGCCCACATATAAGGAAGGCGACTACATGATAGTGGAATTTGATAGAGCGAAAATGCGTTCTTTAATTGAAGCAGATTTAACAATACCACAGATAGCAGAAACAATGCCAGAGTATACGTATGAACAGATATACGATACTATTCTGTGTGATAGTGAGTATAACGCGCTATACAGAAGACATGGGCAGCTAAAAGTAAAGAAACAGAAAAAATGAAACAGAATTTTAAGCAGCTTTTTTATGAAGCATTATACGAGGTAGGTATTCCTGCAATATCACTTGAAACGAGCGCAAAGATATTAGCTGTGTTATATGTGCATGGCAATAGGGAGGAATTTGTATTGAATAATAATTTTGTAGCAGATATAGAGTACATTCAGAAGAAATACCGTGTTCGAGGGGGTAAAACTCCTAACGCTGTTTTTACAGAAGAGTTAAAAAAGCAAATAAAAAATCTTATGGAATACGAGGAAGAACATAAGGACGATGTAACAGGGGAGGTCTTATTTAAAGATAAGATACCCTCATGGGCAATAGAATTATTTAAGGAAAGATACGATATTAAATTATAAAATTATGACAGCAATAGAGGTAGAACTGCGTATGAGGTTACAGAATGCAGCGGAACACCGATGCAGATTAACAGCAAGGGCAAGGGCGCGAGATATAGCAGAGCTGTATGGAGGGCGAGAAACTAAGGAGTACGAGGATAAGTATAACGAGCTAACAACGGAATATAACATAAAGTAAAGCGAAACATATATAGGCATGAAAAGAGTAACGTATAAAACGGAGAAAGAGTTAGAGGCGTTGAAGTACGTAGCTAAATGTTATGACTTCGCCTTAACATTATGTATTACATTAGCATTTAATCAGTTGGACATAACCACAATATCATTGCGAGAGGAAAAAGACTTTAAACATGAGCTTAAACACTCGGTTAATAACGCACTAAGCGAAGCTGACAGAAAGCGTGCAGAGATGATGCAGATAATGAAGTCGGGTGGATTCTTTGAGAGCTATTCAGATACGGTGATAGATTTAGCAGAGAAAGATATTAATGCTTTTAGAAGCTCTTTAGAGCGTGTAATGGAAAAGAACGGCGTAGAAAGGGCAAAGCTATATGCGCAGGTAGAGACAACGCGGTGCTTGTTAGAATCGTGCGTTATGGACTTTAAAGGTTTGGGCGAGCAATGCAAGGAGAAATTCGGTTATAACGTATCATCATTCTTTGAGGAGTTTAATGTATCAAAGGTGGCTTATTGGTTCAATAGAGCTGTGGACAAGCTGTATAAGGACGTGGACGAGTCTAAGGGGGAGATAAAGCTAAAGACATCAGCAACATCGAGAATGTGGAACAGAATACATAAAAAGATAGCTGAAGGAGAATATATAGGGGGGTGTTTTGAAGCAGCGCAGAAAGAACACCCCGAGTTTGTAGAGAACAAAGTAAAGGAGGTTAAGGCATGAGTAAGCATGTGAATATAACACCTGAACAAAGGAGATATATAGTAGAGCATTACGGTAAGATAGCAGTGCCTAAAATGGCTAAGATGTTCGGCATTTGCATCATGACAATATATCGTATAATAAAAAGTGGAGGAGTAGATACGAGTAAGCACTATGTACCTTTACAGAAAGAAGAGATAGAGAAAGTGATAGAGCTATATCCTAATACGCCTAACGAAGAGATAGCAAGAATCGTTAATAGGAAGATATGGGAGATACTTCGCGTTAAGAAGCTGTATAAGCTGAAAAAGTCGCACGAATATATTCACTCGGTAAGGGTGGAGAATCTTAAGAAGGTGGATAGGGTTAAGTCGTTAGCAGCTGCTCAAGCAGGATTTAGGAAGAAATATAAGCGAGCAGTCTTTGAGAAACTCTCGGGCATGAAGCCGACAACGAAGTTAAAGGTTTCGCTTATTCCAAGGAGAATATCAATGATTATCTATAATATTAAGAGGAGGCATAACTATTTCCAAGTAGAGGGAGAGCCGTACACGTTTTATTACGATGAGGACACGAAGAGAAGCAATAAGGAGGAGTATTATATTAATAAATATGAATTTAAATTCAAAAAGGCAGAAGAAGAGGATAAAGAGGAAGAGAACAAAATAGATTAGCTTTTCTTATTACTTTCTTCATGGTTGGCATTGCGTGTAAATCGTTAAGGGAAAACTTATTATAAATTGTTATTTTATAAATATTTTCGTTATCTTTGTATTAGAATATCTTTATAAAATATTTATAAAATCTTTACACTTGATATATGAGGGGAGCAGTTACTGAAATCAATATAGAATCATTACAGCAAGACGACAAGAACTTCAACAAGGGGACGAAGAAAGGTCGTGGATTAATTGACAAGTCAATTAGAAAGTTTGGCGCAGGTCGTTCGATATTATTGGATAAAAATAATCGTATCATTGCTGGTAATAAGACGCAAGAGCTGGCTAAAGAAGCAGGAATAAAGAAAGTTATTGTCATAGATGCAAAGCCCGACGAGCTTGTGGCTGTGCGCAGAGGTGATGTGGACTTGGACAGCGAGAAAGGTCGGGAGATGGCTTTGGCTGACAATGCTACAAGTGCAGCGAACTTAGATTGGGACGATGAGGCTTTGGCGAGGGCGCAAGAAGAGATAGGGCTATCGGTGGAGGATTGGGGCGTTTCGATAGGTAAAGAGACAATAGATGATACTTACAGCAGAAAGATTGAGACACCTGTATATGAGCCTTCAGGAGTAAGCCCTACCCTATCAGACTGCTATGATAGCACGAAGGCAGAAGAGCTTATCGAAGAAATAAAAGAGGCAAAATTGCCAGACGAGGTGAGAGAGTTTCTTATATATGCTGCTTATAGACATACGGAGTTCAACTACGGAATGATAGCGGACTACTATTGTAATGCCACGAAAGAGATACAGGAGTTATTCGAGGATTCCGCATTGGTGATTATAGACTTTAAGAAAGCTATCGAGAAAGGGTTTGTAAAAATGACAGAGGAGCTTTTGAGCGAATATGGGAAAGAGTATGACGAAGATTGATTTCAAGAAGGATTTTGTCGCATTCATTTTGACACATGGAAGAGTAGACAAGCAGTACACGTATCGTTCTTTGTGCGAGCAAGGATATACAGGACGTTGTATTTTTATACTCGATAACGAAGATGAGCAGGTGGAGGAGTACAAGCGGAGATACGGAGAAGAGAACTGCTACGTGTTCGACAAGCTGGCGATGAGTAAGCGGATAGATGAAGTTTTTCGCGGAGATAGACGAGTGATAGTGTATGCTCGTAATGCCTGCTTTGATGCTGCTCGTGATTTAGGTTATAAGTATTTTATCCAGCTGGACGACGACTATACTTCATTTGCGTGGAGGTTTGACGCGGAGTGTAAGTATAATTTAAAGACCCCGAAGATAAAAAATCTTGATGCTGTGTTTGAGTCGATGCTGCGGTATTATGTAAGCACACCACTGACGAGCTTAGCTATGGCACAAGGGGGCGACTTTATTGAGGGAAGTAAGGGTACTAATAAAATGCTGCAAAGCGTAGGAACGAAGAGAAAAGCTATGAATAGCTTTATTTGCTCGGTTGATAGACCTTTCGAGTTTAAAGGGAGGATAAACGAGGACGTGAACGCATACACACAGCTTACTTCTGTGGGTAAGATATTCTTAACTATTGTGCAATGCAGCTTGAATCAGAAGGTAACGCAGTCGAATAGTGGAGGAATGACAGATGTATATAAAGATAGTGGGACGTATGTAAAGAGCTTTTCGAGTGTGGTAGTGTTTCCGAGTGGAGTAAAGGTTACGCTGCTTAATAGCCACCATAAGAGGTTGCATCACAATGTGTGTTGGAAGCATACAGCACCGAAGATATTACAGGAGAAATGGAGGAAGGAATGAAAGAACACAAAGGAACGGAAAATCTTATACCATTTAACAAGAGAACTAAGGAGGAACGGAGGAAACTTGCAATAGATGCAGGAAAGGCTTCGGGAGAGGCGCGGAGGAAGAAAAAGGAGCTGCGTGAATTTGTGGAGGTGTTCGGGGGACTGCCTGCACCAGAGAAGGTAAGAAAGGTAATGAAAGCACTTGGCGTATCGGGAGATAATATGCTAACAAATAATATGGCTATCGTTGTAGGATTGTTCCAAAAGGCGACTAAGGGTGATGTAGCTGCTTTCAATGCCATTAGAGATATAAGGGGCGAAAAGCCAGAAGATAAGACAAAGGTAACAGGGAGTATGGATAACCGCATAGAGATAGGATTTGTTGAGGCTGGCATAGAGCCTGCGAGTGATGAAAGTGAGGTAGATGTATGACGATGCCGTTTAAGGTTATATGGGAGCTGTTTCGTGCTAATACGGATAAGGCTGCAAGGGTGTGTGTGAACCAAGGGGGGACATCTTCGGGTAAGACATACACGATAATGCAGGTGCTTATCTATATGGCGTTAATAGAAGCAGGGAGTATAACCACGGTAGTAGGGCAAGACTTGCCCAATCTAAAAGTAGGTGCGCTGCGTGATGCGAAGACGATATTGGCTGGCTCTGAATGGTTGGCTGGCTACTTCAATGTTCATGAGAGTGAGCATTATCTGCAATGCAAGAATAATTCTATAATAGAGTTTAAGAGTTATAATGACGAGCAGGACGCGAAGAATGGTAAGCGTGATTATCTGTTTGTGAATGAAGCAAACGGCATACCATACGAGATATATTGGCAGTTGGCTATTCGTACTCGTAAGAAGATATGGATAGACTACAATCCCTCCGAGAGATTTTGGGTTCATAACGAGGTAAAGGGTCGCCAAGGGGTAAAGATGATTATATCAGACCACAGGGGGAATCCTTTCCTATCTAAGGAAGAACATGAACGGATAGAAAATATAGAGGACAAAGAGCTATGGAAAGTGTATGCTCGAGGATTAACAGGTAAGCTCTCGGGGGTTATTTTTCCTAATTTTCGTATCGTGGATAGTATGCCAGAGAGATATAGCTGGAAGATACAAGGTTATGGGCTGGACTTTGGCTTTACGAACGACCCAACAGCTTTGGTACATTGTGTTATTGCGCATGGGGAGTTATGGACTGACTTAGAGATATATGAGACGGGGCTGACAAATCCAATGATAGCAGAGAAAGCAAAAGAAGCAGGGATAACAAAAGCGAATCAGATAATAGCTGATAGTGCAGAGCCGAAAAGTATAACCGAGTTACGTAATGCAGGCTTGTGGGTTATCCCAACGGTCAAGGGAGGAGACAGCATCATGGTGGGTATTGATATACTGCACCGTTATAAATGGAACGTTACACGGCGTTCTGTCGGTTTAATCGAAGAGCTGCAAAGTTACAAATGGAAGAAAGATAGAGACGGAAAGAAAACGAATATACCTATTGATAAGTATAACCACGCTATAGACGCCACGAGGTACTTTGCATTGATGAGGCTCAACGTTAAAAGACTTGGAGGGGCGAAAGCTCGCATTATAAATCTTGATTAAGTATGAGAAAAGGAGAGAAGTTCAAACATTGGATAGTAGTAGCCACGTTTAGCAAGGAAACGGAAAGGCTGGAGCTGGAGAGATGCACACGACCACTGAAGGTAGGAAAGGTTCTCACGCCAGCGAATCTTGATGATATGACGATAGGTCAGATGGTGCAGATGAGCGAGTGTAAGGAGGGACGGTGGCTGTTCTACAAAGTCTGTGAGGTTCTGTTAGGAATGGAGGCAAAGGTAGTCGATGACTGCATGGCTGTAGAGGTGGTTCGTTTTGTCGGCTGGGTGCTTGGTAGGGTTAAGAAGATTAACGAGTTGTTCGACAAAGCGAAGAGCAAGCCGAGCGATGAAGAGCTAAGGGCTGGGATAAACAACCTAAAGTTTGGCATCTTCGGCTTAATAGATTGGTATGCTCTAAGAATGGGTATCACAGACCATGAAGAGGTTACTAATGTACCATGGGGGCGCGTGTATAAATGTCTCGATATGGACACGAGGTCAAACGAGTTCAAAAGGAATTTACAAAAGGTGTACGAAAATGAGTATAGAAAGTAAGATAAGAGAGATTGCAGAAGAGAAGTTCGCGGAGTTCAGTTATGTCTTCGAGGATTGGAATGGAGCAGCAGAAAAGATAGACAGAGTAACTTTACCTGCTATTGTGTGCGTGCTACCTACAGGGGGTGCTTTTAACTTTAGCCGTGGTCGTGTTAAAGATAAGGAAGATTGCATGATAGCCTTTGTCGATAAGGTCTCTCGGGACGCTAACGGAGAGGATAACGAGGAGGTTTATAGCCGCATGAAGGAGAAAGCTATAAAGTTCGTCATGGCTCTGAATGAAAGTAGATATTTTGAGCCGATAGATGGGAGCGTAAGATATACAACGATATTAGAGAGTGCAAGCGCATACTTTACAGGGGTATTCGTGGAACTTACTCTGAAAGAATTAGAGGGGGGTTGCTTATGTTAAAAGGGGCAGTAAGTATCGTTCTTTCGGAAGAGTTAGAGGCGTTAAGGAGGAGGATAATAACCCAGCACTTGGAAGCAGGACAGAAAGCAAGTGGGAGAACTGCGGCAAGTCTAAGAGTGGAAACTACAGAGAGTGAGGGTACGTTATATGGTCGTAGTCCGTTCGGGACGTTGGAAACAGGACGAAAGGCAGGAAAAGTGCCTTATGGGTTTCGGAGTATTATTCTTAGATGGATGTCGGACAAAGGGATAGAGGCAAAGCCTATCCCATATAAGACGAATAGGGAGCATAAATATACGCCACAGGAAAGGGGCAACCTTTCTCTTGCGTATCTAATAGCAAGAAAGATTAAGAGAGAGGGTACGAGTTTATATCGGAAAGGAGGCAGGGCTGATATATACTCAAATGTGATACCAGAGGCTACTGCAAGGATAAGGGAGCGCATCACGGAGCTTGTTAAATTAGATATAGACAATATTAAACTTAATAATGTAGACGTATGAGAAAGATAACTAAAGGAGGCACTACGATAACATGTCCTGATGAGGTAGGGTTTGCGTTTAACCCTTGCCTTATAACTGCCTCGGGGGAAGGATTGGAAGCCGTTAAGGTGATAGTATCGAGCGGAAAAGAGATTAAAGGTGGCATTATACTTGTAAACGCTATTAAAGGTACTTGTTACTGCGATATAAGAGAGTATGTGCAGGCGTTCTTTAGCGAGGTAACGTTTGACAAGGTTGATTATGACAAGGACAGCAAATCAACGTTAGGACTGCTGATTAATATTAAGTTTAAAGCGTTTTATAAAAATGAAGACATGTCGGAGCTTTTTGATATTGATACTTTCTTCGTGTGGGGAGCAATGAAAATGGGAGGTCAGGAGATTTATAACGGTAGGCGCACACTGACATGGTTTCGAGGTTTTCCTTTCACGGTAGGTATATACGCTGAAGAGGGCGGGTCTATAATGATAAGCAAGGACGGTGTAAAGGAAAGGGTTATAAATATACCAGAGCAAGGCGTATGGAATATTCCTATAAAAAGCAAGGAGGACGATGCAGGGAAGTATTACTCGATAATTGATTGTTCGGGGGCGTGTGCGGAGTTTGTTTTTGACGCCACCTTTGATATGACGTTCCGAAAGCGTAAAGGCTTAGAAGGAGATAACACAAATGTAGAGAAAGTACGCATAAATATTGTAGATGGCTATGATGAGGGATATTATCTTAGGTGGATAGATAGGCATGGGTTCTACAATTACTACTTATTCAAAGGTGGTGATGAGAGTAGGAAGATAACAGAGAAAGGTGTATTTGTCCGAAACAATCTAATGGCTTACGATATGAGCTATGGACGAATGGGACACGCTGGGAGGCAGTCGCAGATGGGAAGAAGAGATACAATATCCGTGTGTGCGCCGTTGGTAGATAGTGAAACATGGGATATGCTCTTTGATGTTACTACAAGTCCGTGTGTAGATTTATTCGCTGGGTATAAAGAGGAGGGTGTTCCCTGCTGGATACCTATCACTATCGTTCCGGGTTCTTACACTAAGCAGAGAGCGGCTCTGCAGGACTTTATGTGTAATATTGTGATGCCGGAAGTATCGGTGCAAAAATTATAAGGAAGAGAGGAATGAAAAACGAAAGATTATACGTAGATAATGAGTTGGTTGATATTGACGAATTGACGAAAATAACGTTGAATTTTAAGAGCAATTTGTTCCGTGATGTATCGAGATTGACTTCTAACAACACTTATACGATAAAGCTGCCGAAGACGGTAAGAAATCAAAAGATACTGAAGCATACGGACTTAGTGCAATCAAGTAGTTCATTTCCTTATACGATGCACAAGGTGCGTTATTTCCGCAATGGAATAGAGGTCATCAAGGACGGACGCCTAACGGTTCTACAGGCAACAGAGGACGCTATAGAGGCGTGCATTGTTTGGGGACTATTCTCTAACTTCAGCGACTTGATGAGAGCTGGCACTACTCTTAATCAATTGAAAAGTAATGATAGGATTCTGTATAAGGATAGCAACGAGGTTGTCAGCTATGAAGATGCGGTGAAGGCTAATTATTTCTACGCCTATTACGATGTATGGACTCACGAGAAGAAAGTTGTTGAAGCATGGGAAGAGGGAGACCGTATGATTTATCCTTTAGACGGGAGAGTAGAACGGAGGAAGAATAATTTCGGTGGACATCGTGGAGGAGATGAGGGGGTTTCAAATCTTCACCCGGTGGTAAAGGCTTCGTTTATCTTGGATTTGATAAAGAAGAATACGGGAATTAATTTTTCGTTCTGTGCCGATGCGCAAAGGTATATTGATACATTAATCGTTCCGCTTATTAACAAGAAGAGTAATGAGCTAACATTTGATAGGAAGTTTAAAGCAGAATTACTGCCAACCACAAGTACGGGAGGTATATCGTTGAAGGCAAGAGAAGAGAGCGTTTTATTCGACATTTCTGATGATAATGCAACCGTAATAGAAGCAAAGAGTGAAGCAAAAGTAATTATAGACGTTAAGGGTACATGGGAATTTGATATTACAGGCATGCTATCAGAAGGGTCCGGCACTCCGTGGGCACCCGGGGATTATTATAATTTCATCTTATATTATATCAAGGTGATTATAACAAGAAAAGATGATAAGGACAAGGACAAAGATGAGACATTTGTCTTAGGCTCTGATAGAGGCTTTAACTTGGAAAGAGTTCCGTCGGGGTATCAAGGTGTTTTTCGATATGAAATTTACGGTCATGGAGGAGTAGAGGTTAAAGAAGGAGATACTATCAAATTTGAATGGTGCCATGACAGACCTCTAAGAGAAGCGGCATTTCTCGGGGGGACGATAGAGGCTACTATATCAAGCAAGGAAGAAGTTCCAAGCGGAGGTTATTTCCCTATTGCGAATAATTTACCGAAGATAAAGGTTATTGACTTTATCAAGTTTTTATCGGTTATAACAGGCACGTTCCCCCTGCAGATAGCGGAAGAGAATAAGATTAGTTTTGAGCCGTTATCTCAAGTGTGGGAGAATAGAGAAGAAGCTAAGGATTGGACGGAGAAAGTAATAGCGCAAAGCGATGAGAATAAGCCTAAAAGGATTGATTTTAAGATAAGTGATTATGCGCAACATAATCTCTACAAGTGGAAAGCAGATAACACGGTAGGTTCTTATGACGGTGACTTGGAGATAGATAACGAAACGTTGGACGCAAAAAGGGTTGTGTACGAGTTTCCGTTTGCCGCCACTGATGGTAATAACGTTCCTATGTACACTGCACCGAAAGAGGGAAAGGAAGAGGATAAGCCCTCGTATAAGGCTTGCAAGGATAGAATCTTGAGGCTTGAGAAAGGGGAAAACGGTAAAGCTGTAGCGGTCTTCGATATAAATATGCAGGACATCTTGAGAGAAAAGTATAGGCATATAGGGGAAAGTTTGCAGAGGGTAAAAGTAATAACAGAGAAGATACGTATAAGTGATATAGAGCTATTAGATTATGACGAGACAAAGCCAATATACTTGGCGCAATATGGTAATTATTATGCTATCACAGAGATAAAGGCAGACGAGGCAGGGTTTGCCGAAGTAACAATGTTTCAACTATATTAACGATATTAAGATATGAGTACAGAGGAAGAGAAGATATTGAATATCAAGGTAAAGTACGAGGACGCGATATATGGCATTCTAAGGTACAAGGAAAAGGTGCAGGAGTTGTCGAAAGCCGAGAAGAAATTACAAGAAGACTTCAAGGACGGTAAGATAACATACGATGAGTATGCAACTACGGTAACAGCTCTTGGCGAACAGACAAAGGACTACAAGAGTACTATCAGAGAGCTTTCTAAGGAGGTGCAGAACAACATAAAGACAGAAAAGGAACAAGATGGGTCATTGAGAGCTTTGAGAGCAGAGCTAAGCAATGCTACAAAGGCGTATGACAGCCTCTCAAAAGCTGAACGTAATGGAGCAAAAGGAGAAGCACTAAAGGAGCATATAAATAAAATCACGGATACATTAAAGGACGCGGAGGAAGAGACACAGAGATTTTACCGCAATGTGGGTAACTACGAGGAAAGCATAAAGTCCGCGCTGGGGGTTAATTCCAACTTTGCCAATTCTATAATTAATATGTCGAAGAACGGCAAAGGGTTTTCTGGCGTCCTCAAAGGAGTGAAGAAAGATGTTAAGGCTTTCGGTTCAACACTTATGGGTTTCATGACAAATCCTGTATTCCTTTCGTTAGCAGGTATTGCAGGAGCTGGCATGGCTTTTAAATGGTTCTTTGATTACAACAAAGGGATAGAAGAAAGCACGAAGCTAACAAAGGAATTCTTAGGATTGACAGGCGATAATCTAAAGGCTGTACGAAGTGAGATACAGGCAACGGCAGATACGTATGGCAAGGACTACAAGGAGACGTTAGAGGCAGTAGATGTATTAACGTCGCAATATGGATATGACACAAAGGAGGCACTGAAGATTATCAATGACGGTTTCCAGAGTGGTGCAGACCTTAACGGTGATATGATAGCTAAGATAAAGCAGTACGCACCTGCTTTCCATGATGCGAACATATCGGGCAAGGAGCTGGTGGCTACTATTCAGCAGACGAGGAGCGGTATCTTCAGCGATAGCGGTATGGCACTTATACAAATGGGTAGCAAGAAGATTAGAGAGATGAGCTCAAGCACGGCATCGGCGTTAGATTCTATAGGCATAAGTTCCAAGAAGGTGCAAGCCGATTTAGAAAGTGGGAGTAAATCTACCTATGATGTTATTAAGATGATTAGCACGCGGTTGAAGGAGTTGCCGCAGAACTCGCAAGAAGTAGGTAATGTGCTAAAAGACGTCTTCGGCAAGCAGGGAGCTAATGCTGGTCTGAAGATGATAGAACAGCTTGATACTATGAACACTGACCTCGACAAACTAAAGGGTACTACAGGAGAGTATGGCGAGAAGATGAACGAACAGAGGAAAGCTAATGAGGAACTTAATAGGGTCTTGGCTGCTATGTTCGATATGAGCGATAAGGGCTTTGGAGAAATGCTTATCTCGGTTAAGACTTTAACAGTGCAGGGTATTACTAAACTTCTGAAAGGGGTTATAAGTGTTATCAACTACTTCATAGACTTATACAATGAGAGTATGGTCGTAAGGGCTGGAGTGCAGGCTATTGTTGTGAACTTCAAAAACCTATGGAGTACGGTCAAGCTGGTGTTTAATCTGATTGTCGATGCTGTGAAGGGAGCAGGAAGGAATCTAAAGGGGTTGGCTGATATTGTAGAGGGTATCGTTACTTTCTCTTTTGATAAGATTAAGAGCGGTTTCAGTCAGATAATGAATGGCTATGCAAAGACGGTCAAGGAAAGCTGGAAAGATATTAAGAACTTTGCAAAGGAAGGCGCTACGAACACGATGGATGCCATTAACAGTGTTATTAAGAACAAGAAAGTAGCACATATCGAGATACCTGTCGCAGTAGCAGGAGGGGCTGATACAAGCGGTGAGAGAGGCTCAAATGGCAAAGGTGGGATAACTACTAAGAAGAAAAAGAAGAAAAAGAAGAAAGGTAAAAAAGACAAAAATAAGATTAGCGCCGAGGAGATGGCAAAGAAAGAAGAGGCGGAGATAAGGAAAGCCGAGGACTTGTTGGCTCAATTAGTGGAGCAGACAGCAGAGCAGAGACGGAAGCAAATTGAGGTGCAGTATAATAGGCAGATAGAGGATTTGCGTAAGAGGTTGGAAACCGAGAAGGGCTTGACGGTGAATGCTAAGAAGGCTATCATGGCACAGATAATTACAACGGAAAAGATAAAGGCAAAGAAGCTGTCGGAGTTTGATTTAACGATTAAAGATGAGGCTATAAAAAGGGAGCAGGAATATCTACAGAATATGCTTGCGAGCGTCGAGAAAGGCTCTAAAGAAGAGTACCAATTAAAGATAAAGGCTATCAATGACGCTTATCAGCTGGAGCTTGATGCGGCACAGAAGAGAGTTATGAGCGAAGAGGAAAGGAATAGGCTAATTACGTCTATAAATGCTAAATTCTACGAGCAGGAGGAGCAGGCTTATAAAGATTATCACAATAAGTTACAGGAGGAGCAGGAAAAAGCTATAAAGAACCGTTTCGAGGCTAAGATATTAGAAACTAAGATAGGGAGCAATGGCTCTGATGAGCTTGGGGTACTACAGCTACAGATGGAAGAGAAGCAGGCGCTATTAGAAGCTGCGCAACAGAAAGAGGGGGAAACGATAGAAGCCTTTAATTTGCGCAAGCTGCAATTAGAAGAAGACTATCAACAATCTAAGAAGGCAGTAGCAGATAAAGAGATAGATATAGAGAAAGGGAAGTATATGGCTATATCAGGAATGATAGGGGCTACGGCGCAGATAGCAGAGGCATTCGGAGAGCAAAACGAAGATATGGCGAGGGCATCTAAGGTTCTTGCGTTGGCAGAAATTGCTATTAATACAGGTGTTGCGCTGGCGAGTGGTGTAAGGCAGGCACAAAGTGTACCATATCCGGGTAACCTCATAGCAATAGCGACAACGGTAGCTACGGTACTTGCTAATGTAGCCTCAGCGGTGAAGATGGTCAAATCGGCTAAGTTTGCAAGCGGTGGTCTGGTTACAGGCTCGGGGAGTGAGACAAGCGACAGCATACCTGCAAGACTTTCTAATGGAGAGAGCGTCTTAACGGCTTCGGCAACGAGAATGTTTGCCCCTGCCCTATCGGCATTTAATCAAATAGGAGGAGGAGTGCCTATCATGCTGCCTGCTGGTGGAGGCGCACAGATTGGGGAAGAGTTCTTGGCAAGAGCTGTGGCAAAGGGAATGGCTATGGCACCAAGACCTGTTGTGAGCGTAGAAGAGATAAATAATACTGCTAAGAGAGTGGAAACTATAGAAAGGATAGGAGCGATAAAGTAATATGAAGCAATATGACCTGCTAAAAGCTGCGGAAAGTTTATTAACTATCTTAAACGCAAATAATATAGATGCAAAGGATGTAAAGTATCTAAGATTATACAAGGACTTTGTGCGATTGAAAATGGAAGGACATAAGATAGGATATGCCGTGTACTATCTTAGCCAGCAGTACGAGTGCAGCGAGGCTACGGTATATAGAGTAATTAAGAGAATGGCAAAGAATATTAGATAATTTTTTTCATACGGTTTTTTATTTACCTTTTAATGGCAAGGTATTCCGTCTGTGAAGATAGAGTACCTTTTTTTTTTGTCGCAAGGAATGAGAGTGAGAAGATGATAATTATAAATATATTCTTAATTATTATAAAGTAAATTTGTGTATAAAATAACTATTAACATGGCAGTACTTAAAATTTATAACGATATTCAAACGGAAAACGAAAAGAGCATTTGTAAGTATTTGGGGGACGTTGAAGGTGTTTGCTTTAAAGACGTAGACGAGTTCTGCGAAAGCATACCCGAAGACGATAATACTATAGATATTCGTTTACATTGCGATGGTGGTTCTGTGGTTGAAGGCTGGGGCATTTACGATAGGCTCCGCGCAACAGGAAAGGAGATAACTTGCACGGTCGAGGGCAATGCAGCGTCTATGGCTACGGTTATTATGATGTCAGCCCCTAAAGAAAGGAGGAAGGCTTACAAGAACGCGTTAATATGTGTGCATAATCCGTGGGTATCTGCCTATGCTCTCGGGGACGTGCTGACGTCATCAGAATTGGAGAAGGCAGCGAACGACTTGAAGGAGATGCAGGAGAAAATACTTGACTTGTACGTGGAGCGTTGCGAGTGTAACAGGGAGGAGATGCAGGCATTAATGGACGAAGACAAGTACATAGGGGTCGAAAAAGCTAAAGAATTAGGATTGATAGGAGAGATAATTGCCCCTGCTTCAGCCAAGAAGCAAGGGAAGGTATTTAACAACAAAAATAATAAGAAAATGGCAAAAGGAAAAGAAGAGAAAGTAGAGGTAAAAGCCTCTTTGCTTGACCGTGCGCTGGCAAGACTTGGGTTAAGAAACATTGACGAGCTGGCAAAGGGTATGGATTTATCAACAAGTGATGGTCAGACGCTGACCGTGGAGAGAGAAAGTGGAGAGCCACAGATTGGGGACAAGGCAAGCCCTGATGGCACGTTCGTTATGCCAGACGGTAAGACTATCGTTGTGAAAGATGGTGTTATCACCGATATTCAGACGACAGAATCTAAAGGCAAGAAAGACGACGAAAACGGCTCGGAGTTAGAAAAGCGTGTAGCAGAGTTAGAGGAAGAGGTAAAGGAACTTCAAGAGAAGTTAGAAAGCTCGGAGAATGCTCGTAAGCAGGCAGAGGCTATGGCTAAGACAAAAGATGATTTACGAATCCTCAACGCCGTGAAGATAGCAGGAGGGGAAAAGGCATTAGCTAAGATTTCCTCAAGCTATAAGCCTACACCTCGCAAGATAGAAGGTGCTAATGCAAGCAGAAAGGCAGAGGAGCAAGGGGAAGAATCTCCGATGCGAAGAGAGATTGAAGCACGTAGAAACGGAACTTACAAGAATAAGAAGTAAAAGAAGGAGAAAAGGAAAATGGCAAAATTTTTAGAAAACATTTCGGTAAATCCTACGGACGTTAAAGACCTTAAAGAGGTTATTCCGTTGAGTATTGACCAAGACGAGGATTTTCAACGTTTCACCCACCTTATGAAGGTGAAGAATGGCGACCCTGTTGCTTTTCTTGGTGATATGGACGATGTCGGCATTAAAGGAAGT
Organism: Prevotella sp. C0209C1; assembly: GCF_056583855.1. NCBI lineage: Bacteria > Pseudomonadati > Bacteroidota > Bacteroidia > Bacteroidales > Prevotellaceae > Prevotella > Prevotella sp. C0209C1. The sequence goes on from NZ_JBWPJP010000010.1 coordinate 32,018, forward strand.
GGCTGCGACCCTAAGTATCAAGATGTAGGTATTGCGAACTCGCAGAAGCGTTGGGCGTTGGGAGATTGGCAGATACCTATTAAGATTTGCTACGAAAGTCTAAGGGGAACTATAGCAGAGTACACATTGAAGACAGGTACACCTGTAGGTGATTTGACAAGCACCGAGTTTATGAGTTATATCATTCGTCCTGCTTTAGAACGTCAGATGAAAAGAATGATATGGCGTTTTGGTTGGTTCGGTGATTCTGATGCAAAAGGAGTTGATAACGGTGGAACACTTACCAATGGTACTAAGACGGAGCTGTTCACTACTTGTGATGGGTTGTTTAAGCGTATCTTCGCACAATGCGCTAAGAACGAGAAACAGCTTACAGGCATAGAGGCTAACAAGAAAACTACATTTGCAGAACAGAAAAAGGCTATACTTGGTAAAGGCGTAGCTACAGGTATTCTTGACAATCTGCTTATGGACGCAGATAGTCGTGTATCTGCTGATAGCGGTGCTGTTGTATTGCTTACAAAGGGGTTAGCGGACGCGCTTACATACGATATTAAGAAGTGCTACACACAGATTATGCCATGGGAGACGGTCTTCGATGGTCTTGATGTGGCTACTTATAACGGTGTAACATTGGCACGTGTATCTATATGGGACAGAATGATAATGGCTTACGAGAATACAGGTACCATGTTGAACAAACCATATCGTGCTGTATATGCTAACATTAATCAGTTACAGGTTGGCACTGATGCTGACGGTCTAATCTCTGACCTCGATATATGGTTTGACAAGAAAGAGCGTAGAAATTACATATATTCTACAGGTCGCATAGGTACACAGATATTGGAAGATGATATGTTCCAAGCAGCATTCTAATAATAGGAGATAAGATTATGGCAGGAATATGTGATAGTATAATAAGTAAGGGCATTGAGCAGAATTGCGCAAGCCCTATAGTGAAAGGATTAGAAGCCGATGCGATTATCTGTAACCGCTCGGACGTGGACTTCTCGAAGAGTGTTTTTGACGAAAATTGCAAGAACATATTGAAGACTCTCATCTTAAAGAGCAAGAAGAAAGGTTACCCTGTAGTGCAGCAGGGAAGCAAGCCCTTTAGTGGGACAAAGATTTCATTAGCTACAGGGACATATAGGAATACGTTCACTAACGAGATTTCTATTGCCGTGCTTGATAATGGTCCAGACGTGGCGCAGGACATCATTGACGGTCTTGCTAACGGCTCTTTCGTACTCATTACTAAGAATGTGCATAAAGGAGAAGGAGGGAAGGCAGAATATCAAGTATATGGATATTATCAAGGCTTGCGTGCTACGGCTATAGAAAGTGATAAGTATAGTGAAGATACAGACGGAGGCTGGCTGGTTACCTTACAGGAGACGAGTGCGCCAAAGGCTGCATTATTCTACTTTAATACAGACTCAAAGACTACGGAAACGCAGTTTAAGAGTCTGCTCACAGAAGCTGGATAAAGATAATGGAGCTGGCAGAGGCAAAGAAGATAATAGAAGAGCTAAGAGGACGCTTTGACGCTCCTTTTGGCTCTACTGATAAATCTACCATAGAAAACCTTTACTACGAAGTTTTAGGAAAGGATTTCGTGCCAACATCATGTCAGCAATGTTATCATGATGGGCTTATAGAGATTTATCATTACATAAAAAAATACGGAAAAATGGCAGAAAAACTTAATTATAGATTAAAAGCTGGAGCTATAATCAATTGCCCAGCCTTTATGGACGGCAAAGTGTTTTCAAACGACAACCTTACAGATGAGATTGCAGAGGATTATCTAAAGGAGTTTCCTAATAATGTAGACTTATTTCAGAAAGTCCCAGAAAAGGAAGCAGGAGAAGGCTCTAAGGAGGAAGAAGATAAAGACAGCAAAGGAAAAGAATAACTATAAGAAGAAGGGTAAAGAAGATGAATGTGAAAACTACTAAGAAGCCGCAGAAGCGTGTAGAAGTCAACTATGAGCAACGTTTCAAGATGCAACGATATGGTAGTGATAACCTCTATCCGCAGAACGTGATAGATATTACTAATGCCTCGGGGACAGCTAAGTTGTGCCTATCTCGTTACGAAAAGTTTGTCGAGGGGTACGGTTTCAACGATGAGGCTTTATCGGAGTGGGTCGTTAATAGAGATAACATAACGATGGACGACCTATTGAAGAATGTAGCAGGGGATATTACTCGTTTCAATGGCTTTGCCCTTCATGTCAATTATAATGTCTTAGGGCAGGTAACAGAGGTTAATTACCTGCCCTTTGAACAATGTCGATTAGAAGAAACAGACGATGCGGGGGTAGTTGCACATATCCTTACGCATATTGATTGGAAAGGCGAGAAGACGAAGAACGGCAGGAGGCAGCTGGTCGAAGAAAGGAATATCGATAGATTCCCTGTGTTCAATCCTGACCCTACGGTAGTAATGAGGGAGATAGAGAATGCAGGGGGGATAGAGAATTATAAAGGACAAATCATGTGGCTTTCTATGGCTGGAAGATACCAATACCCTACCCCTATCTATGATGCAGTTATAACGGAGATTTCGACAGACGAAGGGCTGGGAAATATCAAGTATAGGAATGCACGTAATAATTTCCTCGTGGCTTGTATGCTGGTTACGAAGAAAGGATTACCTCGTATAGATGAGAATGGGAATGAGGTCGAACAAAAGATGATTTCCGATGAGGATATGCGGCAGTTTCAAGGCGATACACGAGGGTCAATGATAATGATGGTAGAGCTGGAGAATGACGAAGACGAGCCTAAGGTTGTCGAGTTCCCTACGAGGAACTTTGATAAAGAGTTTACGGTTACGGAGTCGAGCGTGGTCGAGCGGATATATTCACAATTCCATCAAGAGCTATTCTACTCTATCCGTATCGGGAAGTTAGGCTTTTCGGGCAACGTCATGAAAGACGCTTACGAATATTATGCAGGGGAGGTTACGAATGAGCAGAGATTTATCGAGCGAGCGTTCACAATGCTGTTTAAGAATTGGTACGATAATATGATACCGCGAGATTTCTCGATAAAGCCTTTGAAGTATATTTCTGCGGATAATAACGATAAATATAATGGAGAATAAATATTTAATCACGGTAGAGGAGTTTAAAGAGCTGGCGCGTCCAACGTCAAGGCATATTGATGAGGGCGAGGTATTGACGTTTATCCGCGAGTGTGAAGATATATATATTATTCCTGCTATTGGGTTGGCGTGTTACAAAGAGGTTCAAGAGGAAAAGGACGAGGATATAATACTGCTTGATGGTGGAGATTTTACGGACAAAGACGGACGGCTGAAGAGATGTGCAGGTTTGCGATTAACCCTTTCTTATTTCGTTTACGCCAAGATGACTATGGTAGACGGGGGCTTGCTCACTCGAACAGGATTAATGCAGCATAATGACAGCTATGCTAACAGGGAGAGTGATAAGAGCAGGCTAAAGATGTATAATGATGCTATGGAGGTAGCGGAAACATACTTAGGGACGTGCCTCACGTACATAAGGAGCAGAGGCAAAGAAGATGTAGCTCCTGTGAGAGGTACAAGGGTAAGAGTTCACGCAATAGGAGAATAAAGATGGCAACAATAGACGACTTAAAGATAAAAGCTAATCTTATAGCTAACGCTACAAAGGAGGGCGAGAATACAGCAAAACGTGTAGGGGGACTTTTCAACGATGTGATAGCCCTCATAGAGGAGAAGATAGATAAAGGAGATTCTACGTCTTTACGAAATGAGCTTGTGCAGGTTAAAGAGAGATTAACAAGGATAGATTCCAAGATAAAGGATATAGAGGAGGCTTTCGGTATAAGCAATAGCACAGGACCAGCTACAGGTGGAGCTACCCCCATAAACCCTATTAAGCCTCCATACCTAAAGGATAAAGATTAATCATAGCGTAAGAAAGATATAATCATGAGTGATATGTGTTATAACGATAGAGAATTTAGCAGGTGTGGCGGAGCGGAAGAGCCGCAGACAGCGAAAGGGATAGTGAAGATAAACTACAAGGAGGACTTCGAGGTTGTTGTAGAGCTTATGGCAGGCGAGGAGCCTTATAAGATAGGCGAGGTGGACGACTTTGAGATTAAGTTCCAAGTAGGGGTAGCTACGTATAGCGTAGGCAGGAAAGCAGGCGTGTGGAACAGATGCGAATTAGCGGACGAGAACAAGGTACGCTGTTTCCTGAGTAAACATAAACTTCATGTTGGTAGGTTACGTGTGGAGGTGTATGTAAAAACTCAAGATGCGAACTTCGATAATGGCAAGAGGCTACACGTTGCTATTGCAGAGGGTGTGGTAGAGTTAGTACGAGAGAACTCGAGATTTGATGCAGCAGAGATAAAGGCTTACATTCCTATGGTACTCACAGATGCATATAAGTTAGCTAAGGAGCATGGCTACGGAGGTACGCAAGAGGAATACTATAATACGTTCAGCGACATTACGTCTTTGTTAGGTGAGTTAAGGAGCGTTGCCAAGAATGAGAGTCAGAGAGTGGAAGCGGAGAAGAAACGCGAGGAGTACACTGATAAGATACACGCCACGTTAGGCGAGGCAGAACGCTTGGCTGCACTAAGGAAAAAGGAATACGAGCAGGAAATGGAAGTGCGTAAGGTGGTAGAAGCGGAGCCTAAAGACCCACAATATAATATATGGTTTGATACGGAGACAGGGACGGTGAAAAGGACACCTGTGGAAGACCACCTTTCTTGTACTACTTACAGAGTGTATTACATGGGTGCTTACACGGTAAAGGGGAAGTTAGGGAATTTTAGCAGCCCTAATAACGATAGCGGTAATCAGTATGTTAAAGAGTTAGACTTGAGCAGGTGGGACACCACGCTGATAACAGATGTGAGCGCGATGTTCTATAGTTGGAAAGCGTTAAGGTCTGTGAACTTCGATGGGTGGACGATGAAGAACGTGAGGGACGCAAACGGAATGTTCGAGAACTGCGACTGCTTGAAGTATATAGACACAAGCTCTTGGCAGATGAAGAGCTTACAAAATGCAGGGTTTATGTTCTCCTATTGCACGGGCTTGGACGCATTAGACACAAGTTCTTGGGATTTGTCGGAGCTAACGAGTGGCTCTTATATGTTTAGAAACTGTTCGTCTTTGCGAGCATTAGACACAAGCAAATGGGATTTGTCGAATATAAAGTGGACAGGGTCTATGTTTCAAAACTGCTCGAGCCTAAAGAAGTTGGATTTCAGAAATAGCACCTTTAGGAAAGTAGAAGGCGCAAATGATATGTTCTATGGCGTAGATAGCTTGCAGGAACTATGGCTGCCGCTTACCTTTGACTTGTTAGAGGAGCTAAAGATAAACGGTACATCGAAATGGGGAGAAACCGAAGAGGGGTTAAAATCGCTTAAATGGACTTTTGGCGAGGGAGCAGACGACAGAGTAGCGAAAGGACTAAAGCCGTGCGTGATAACGTTAGACAGGAAGGTGTATGACAGATTGAGCGATGAGGAGCGTGCTGCGGCAGCTAAGAAAGGCTGGACGATAGCAAAGTACTAAGAAAGGAAATATTCATCAAAAAAAGCAGAAAGGAAAAGATATAATGGAAGTAAGAGAGATAAGCGGCTGTAAGGTATTGATAGCCGAAGAGGGTAAGAAGATAATGCACAATGGTAATGTATTAGGCTATGAGGTGTGGTTATCTACATTAGACAATGCAGAGGGATATACGGAGATAGATATTCAAGAGGCAGAGCGAATAGAGAAAGAGCGCGAGCAGGAGGCACGTAAAAAACGAGAGGAGCGACACTCTGCTACTTCGCAAGACAAGAAAGAAGAGCTACCTTTAGAAGCCGAGAAAGCGAGGAAGATAGCCGAGATAGAAGACTACTCTAATAGCGACAATGTGAACGACTTAACCTTTAAGGGTTTGCACACGTGGGTAACACCTGCTGTGAGGGCAAACTACTTAGTGAGCTTAGACGCTGCCGAGCTATTGGGAGAGAAAGATATAACCTTTGTTGTAGAGGGTGTGCAGGTAACTTTAGCGATAGAGAAAGTGCGAATAATCTTAGCGCAGATACAACGTTATGCTGATGCGTGTTATATAGTAACAGAGGGACATAAGAGAGCCGTGAGAGCCTTAGAGAATGTAGACGAGGTGAGAGGGTATGACTTTACGAAAGGCTATCCTAATAAGCTGAACTTTTAAAGAGGAGAAAGGAGAAAGAAGACAATGAGGCTAAAGGGTGTATTTTGGAGAAATGGAGTAAATGGGTGTGGCGTAATGGGTTTGCGTCCGCCTTTCTTTGGAATGTTTCAAGAATATTGTGAGCTGCATGATGCAATGTATAACGAGGGTGGCGGTAAGAAAGAACGCTTTAGAGCCGACAAAAGGCTGTTAGCGGATATGGTGGGTAGAAGTACTTGTACGTGGCTTATGGTGTGGTGCTTTGCTTATTATATGGCTGTACGAGGCTTTGGCTGGCTGTTCTTTAACTATAAGGGAAAGGAGGAAAAGAAATGTTAGAACTCGAAATATCACATCACTTCCTACATTCTATGGGTGTACATTTAGGCATTTGCGGTATGCTGTGGGCGGTAATCGTCTTAGCAATACTTGTAGACCTTTGGGACAGGATATACACGAATAAGAAATTAGGCAAGAAAGTATCATCACATAAGATGAGAATCACCATAGACAAGTTTACGGAGTATTGGCGGTTTATGCTGATAGCGTTCACAATAGACACGGTACTATTTATTGGATTTTATCTTTACCATATACCTTTATTGCCTTACGCCTCAATGGCTCTGTGTATAGTGCTGCTTATAATAGAGATAAAATCATTATACGAACACGCTAAGGAGCGTAAGAGCGAGCTTGTGCAGCTTAACGACTTAATGCAGATAGTTATTAACGCTACTACATCAGCTGATGCTAAGGACGCTATAAAAAGCGTATCGGAGTTTATTACTAAGAGTAGAGGTGCGGTGCAGGATAATGGGCAGTAAAAGAGAAGAAGAGTAAAAACTATATTTTCATACTTTTATATTTTATTTGTTATTATATTTTTATCTTAGAAGTATCTTTATTTTTATTCCACTACATCGGTACGCGAGTATAGATGTAGTTTTTAAATTTTAAACTAAAAAACAAAAAGAAAGGAAATTATATATTATGGCAGATTACAAGAAGTTAATACCATTTATAAAGAAGAGTGAGGGTGGTTTTGTAAACGACCCCTTAGACCGTGGCGGTGCTACAAACATGGGGATAACAATAAACACATACAGAACCGTGTACGGCAGCAAGAAGACCGTAGATGACCTTAAACATATAACCGAGCAGGAGTGGGAACACGTCTTTAAGCATATCTTTTGGGATAGATGCAAGGCGGACGAGATAAAGTCGCAAGGAGTAGCCAATAACATGGTAGATTGGGTATGGGGCAGCGGCATAAGCGGCATTAAAGGTGTGCAAAGGCTTGTAGGCGTGAAAGCAGACGGCATAGTAGGTAGTAACACCTTAGCGGCTATAAACGCGGCAGGAGAGAGCCTCTTTCCACGTATTACACAGGCAAGGATAAGGTTTTATAACGCTATCGTAAGCAGCCGACCAAATCAAAAACGATTCCTTAATGGCTGGATTTGCAGAGCATACGGAGTGCCGAAGAAGTAAGAGTGCGTAATAGATTATGAAGACACAATATAATAAAGGGTATTTACCCCACATTCTCATTTGCGTTTTAAGCCTGCTTTTTATGTTAAGCCTACTACTTAACTATTGGCAGTGCGAACGCGCTCATACGCCGCACGAAGCAGTGATTAAAAGCGATACTATTACCCTGCATGATACCGTTACGGAGCTATTGCCAATGGTAAGGGATAGTGTCGTGATAAGAAGAGAAGTGGCGAGGCTTAAAGTGGTGGTGCCACAAGCTAACAACATAAGCTCTGATACTATTAATAACATAGCTAATGTAGAGGGCGGCAGCATACAAGCGAAGAGGGATAGCGTGAGCGTGGAAGTGCCTATCGTGCAAAAGATGTATGAGGGAAAAGGATATAAAGCCTATATAAGCGGCTACCATGCAAGCCTTGATAGTATTAAGCTATATAGAGATACAAAGATTATAACTAACACTATAATGACCAAACCTAAGCGGTGGGGAGTAAGTCTGCAAGCTGGATATGGATATAACGGCGCAGAGTTTAAACCATACATCGGTATAGGGGTAAGCTACAATATCTTTGCTTTTTAAGAGCATTATTAATAAAGGCAGTAATGTCTAAATAATGTTAAACCAAGTAATATAATTGATATAATATTTGGTGTATATTTTTTTATTATTGCCTTTGTACTCGTAATTAATAACAAATATAAAAAATAAAAGTCATGAATAGAGGAATCAATGAAAGTAAGGAGTTATACAGAGAAATGAAAGCATTGTATAACGAGGGTGAATTAAAGGAGTTGACGATAGAAGCTGCACAAGCATTAAAAGGAAAGCGTATTAAAACTTTATATTTCGGCTATGCGGGGCAAGATGGCGTAGATGACTTCGTAGTGGGGAATATTATTAGCGAATATGATTATTATTTAAATTGCCCTTCAGAAACAGAGGGTCGTTTCCCTGACGAAAAAGGGAACAAAAACTTGATAGATTATTGGAAGTCCTGCGGGTATTCCGATACTATAGAAAGGAGCAAACGCACGCTATACCTTTTAGATAGTAACGGTTACGATACTATGATTCGTGTAGACACTAATGACGGTAACATATTCACTTGTTCTGACGCTGACAGAATAGTATATTACACAGAGGCATAAAGAAGACGTTATATTACTCGGTTAGACTTGCGAGTCTAACCGCTGTGAGCTTGAAAGCGTATTGTGCTGTATGGCAGAGAAAATATGAAAAGAGAAAAGATAGTAAAATTATATAAAGAATACACCTCTATCAAAGACATTTGCAAAAAATGCGAAGTGTCCGTAAACACGGTGTACAAAGTGTTAAGGGAGGAAAATGTACCATTAGTGAGTGGTCGATATGGTATAAGGAGAACCATAACTTTTGATGAAGAGGCGGAAAGGCTGCTAAAAGAAGCTCACCCTAATAATGTTTCAGCATGGACTTGTGAAATGATAAAGAAAGGCTGTTACAAGAAGTAGCTTTTTATGCTGCAAAAGCAAATCTTTTTTATACCTTTGCAGTGGAGAGTTTTATACGTAAATTATATTTCATAGGTTAAAAAGTTTAAGCAATTAGCAAGCGAGCTAATGATAAATAATTTTGTTTATTTAAATTTTTAAAAAGAAGCACCCACCGCTTATAGAAAGTAGTGGGGCTTTATGTTGTTAAACATTTGCAAGATTATCGAGAATCATACGAAATGCTACGTCTGCGTGCCTTCGCATTATCTTCAAGTAGTTAAAGATAGGACGATTATTCTTTACCGACTGCCCGATACAATATTCTAAGACTTCAAGGCTGACGCCAAGGTCGAAACCATGTTGTACGAATGATTTGCGAGCGGTATAATAGCAAACCTTCTTATAGTCTTGTATATCTATATCTTTTGCAAGGCTCTTTATCGCTCGGGTAATATAGGCAAGAAAATTCTTATACGAAAACTTATAACCGAAGTCGAGTTTTCCTGTATTACGGTTTATCCATTTGTGGATAATCTCCTTTGCCTCTGGCTGGAGAGTAAACGATATACGTTTATCTGATAGTTTCATGTTGCGAGATTTATGCCGAGTATATTCAAGGACGGTTACATCTCGGAAGTCTATATCAAGGAGGTCTATAAGGTTAATACCTCCGAGATAATAAGAGAGCATAAAGATGTCACGAGCAATCCTCTGTTTCTTTAATCGTGGTTGTGCGTCTCTGATAGCTCGCATGTCTTCTACTGATATATCAAGCTCACGTTCTGGGTCTGCTGGTCGTTTCCAATAAGTAAATGGGTGTACGTTATAGGTTACGAGTTGCATTCTTATGGCACGATTAATGATTGTACGGGTCATTGAAAGGGTCATGCTGATGTATGTTTGTGATACCCCTTTTCGTTTTAGCCAACGTTCGAACTCTGATATAGTAATAGTACTAATTTCAGAAAGAAAAACATCACCGCCTGTAAATTCAAAGAAGAGCCTCAACGAGTTTTGAAGCATGCCAGCGTAAGAGCCTCGACCATCTTCTGTGAGTTCTTTTTGGTATTGCTCGGTTACTTGCTGGAAAGTAGCTGTAGAGGAATGAGGGCGCATTGACTTGAGGAGGTCGCGGAGTTGTTTGCAATTATAATCGTCTGGAGAAGGTATGCGTTCCAATCTTTCTTCGTAATCGTTAAGGAGGTTGCGAAGTTTTACATTTATCTCATGAGCATTAGGTATTCTTGTTACTACGCCGTTATTGAACTCTGAAAGAGCATTAACAGAATAAGGCGTTACGATATAATGTGTTTCAGATTTATGTCCTATGGAGATACGTATCTTATACGTCCCATCTTTTGCCTTTGTATGCTTAAGGACTGCGAATTTTATTGTTGCCATTAACCTTTAAAATTTTTAAACGAATAGAAAAAACTTGCTTGGTTGTCCAAATTTGGACGGAATAAGCGTTTTTTTTATTACGGATAGCTTAACGGCTGGAGTGGAAAGAAAAGGAAAGTTATTAAAAGTCAGTATTATAGGGACTTTAAGAAAAGTGATTCCGTTGGGGTTCGAACCCAAGACCCACAGCTTAGAAGGCTGTTGCTCTAATCCAACTGAGCTACGGAACCAACACTTTCGTATGCAAAATTAATACTTTTATTATTACTTACCAAATTTATAACATAGTATTTAAACATATAATCGCTGCTCTTTTATTTTAAACAGCGTATATTTTACAAATACCTCCCTATTGGTTAAATTTATTAGACAATTTGTCAATGATAAAAGGTGGTACATATCATCATACTTTTAGAATGCACCTGTAAACAGAAATTGCAGTTTTTTATAATGTAACCTTATCTCTATTCTTCCTATTATAAGACACACAGAATAACTCTGATACACATTAATTTAATTAAACCAATAGGAATAGTTATACTTTATCTAACATACCTTCCATTGCTCGCTCTTCTTGCTTTATACGTATAAATAATAAACATAAATACACAGGGAAACCAATAAAAAAAGTTATACAAGAATTACAAAGCAAAGCTACACCTAATAATTCAGGTATTATATTAAGGAAATAATTTGGATGCCTAACTGTACGAAACAATAAACTACGTTCTATTCGCTGATTAGGCAGAACGTATAATTTTACTGTCCATATATCTCTTAACTTATACATAACATAAAACAGCATAATATAAGCAAAAGACATAACGATTACACCTAATAAAGAATAATTATTAAAATAAGTCCTATTAGTATATGACTCATAAAGAGCTCCAAAGTAATAAGCTATATGAGCTAATGTAAGCAAAAGAGAATTAAACTTACCATGTTGTTTTGCCCCTTTTTTTATCAACTGTTTTTCATTGCGTATAGAAAACGATAAAGAGATAAGTCTCAATATAAAGAAAAAAATAAATATAGAAATAATATTATTCATAATTGTTATCAATAAAATAAAATTAAAATATGGTACTTTTTATTTAAAATTCGTTATAGTATCTTTGTTTTATACGTTTGCTAACATGCTATTTATATTTCTTAAGAAAGCTATCAGCCTGTTTATTGCCAAGTTCTTTTGCCTTGATAATATTCCCTACCCCCTCGGTTTTTTCTTTCAATTCACATTGAGAAATACCTAAAATAAGATAAGCTTCAGCAGCTTTAGGATCTATCTTAATTGCTTCTTTTGCAATATTCTTTGCTACATCATACTTTCCTATCCGCAATAATAAATTAGCAGCTTCAATAGGAAAAAGTACCTCCTTAGGGTCAAGACGAGCAGCAATAGCTATATCTTGTATAGCTTGTTGCCACATCTTTGCTTTTACTTCACATTGTTCACGATTATAATAAAAATCAGAAGATAAACCTCCTTTATTTAAATTCTCATAAACATAATAATCCTTTACCGCCAAACGGTAACGACCCATCTTCTGTAACTGCTGACCTCTAACAAAAAAATAAGGAGCAGATGTTGCCACATAAGGCGTATCACACAATTCTACACTTTGATTAAGCAACCTTAAAATTTCTTCATCTGAAGCATTAAGATGTTGTTTGCTCTGAGCCATTTCAAGATACAGCTCAGGATTTTTTATATCTGTTTTTGTTAAAGCCTCAAAAGCTGCATAAGCTTTATTATAATCTCCTTCAGAATAAATTATCTGTGCTTGCAAATGCTTATAAATGTTCATAGGCTTTATACTATAAGCTATTTCTACCTCTTGCTTTGCCTTATCTAAGCTCCAACCTATAGACTTTACCTTGGCAAACAAAGAACTATCTACACATGCAAGATACATATTTCGTGCATAATTAAAATGGGCTTCATCTTTAGCAGACACATTCTTTATAGCTTCTCTCATAGCTTTTTCTGCACCTACTATATCACCCATTCCTAACAACTTATTTGCATAAATATTATATCCCTCTGCTGCCTTTGGAAATTTATTTATAAAATCTTGTATCGTTGCTTTATAAATTTCTAAAGGTTTCTCACTTGATAACACCAAGGCTACTAAAGCCTCCTCCTGAGAGTCTGGCAAACCTATACGAATAGAACTTGTTCGCATAATGTTATCATTTTGAGATAGCCCCGTAAGTTTAAAATCATTGACATATCTTACATCTGTAGCACACTGTTGAGATGATGATATACTAAATAAGCCTAAAACCTTACCCTTATCATCAACAACAGCCGCACCATTCATTTGCTCAGAAGCAGCAGAACTGAGCAAACTATAATTATATTGCCTCTTAAACTTTTCTATTCCTGTTACAGTAGCCTTAATAGATGCTCCTGTTTTTGGGTTAGGAGTTACCCATACTGTCTGGTCTTTATTTATAACAGATGCTAAAGAAGCTGCAGAGACACTACCTTTTATACGAAACTTAACAAGATTATAAATCTCGTCAGCCCCAAGTAAACACTCCACATCATGGCTAATACCATTAGCATCAATCACCACAGCTTTATCTGCACCTATAAAAGGAGTCCATAAGCTTACCCCTACTCCATCGCTACTTATAAATACTCCATTTGCCCTACCTAACAACGAACCATCAGATTTAAAAGTAGTGAGTGTAAAACAACTTCTTGCCGTTTTCTTAACACTTGATGGCTGAGCTACACTATACTGTAACAAAAAAAACAAAAGATATAATATAGTTTTTACCTTTTTCATAAACACTTCCTTATTTAGATTGTTTTATTAATTCACGTGCATTCAGAAGAGCAGCATCTGTAACATCTTCACCAGAGAGCATCTGTGCTATCTCTTGCACTCGCTCATCTATAGAAAGTTCTCTCATTTTACTACGTGTTCCTAATTCTGTATCTTCCTTTTCCACCTTATAGTGAGTACTACCAAAAGCAGCTATCTGCGGAAGATGTGTTATAGAAATAACCTGTCTCGCAGTTCCGCCCATATTCTTCATTATCATTGCCATTTTCTCTGCTACTTTACCACTCACTCCTGTATCTATTTCATCAAAAATAATTGTAGGCAACTTTACTGCTCCACTCAACATAGCTTTCAATGACAACATCACACGAGCTATTTCGCCACCTGATGCTATTTGAGCTATCGGCTCTAATGCTGTTCCTATATTGGCAGAAAAAAGGAATTGCACTTTATCACTTCCATTTAATGATAATGCTTTTCCTTCTATTTCAACTTTAAACTGAACCTTTGGAATACCAAGAGGAATAAGACGTTTACGCATCTCTTCTTCTATATGACTTGCTACTTTAGTTCTAACAGAAGTAAGATTTTTAGATAACCGTTCAGTTTCCTTCTTCCAATGCTCTACTGCTTTATGCAATGAGGATAGCTCCTCATCACTATTATCTATATTTTGTAACTGTTTATCTATATTATCCCTAAGCTCAATAAGCTGAACATCACCTTCTACATGATATTTACGCTCAAGTGCAAATATCAATTCCATTCTTTGGTTAATTTCTTCCAAATTCTTAGGATCATATTCTATTTCCTCTACATCAGTACTCAATTCACCTACAATATCTTTCAGCTCAATATACGATTCCTTTATACGCTGTGCTAATGTTTTAATTTTTGGATACATTATCATTATCCTATCTATAATTTCAGATACATTATATAAGTTATCCAAAATAGCATTATCATCATTTAATAATCTGACAGCTTGATATAGAGAGCTCTTAATATCTTCTGAATGAGAAAGCATTTTATACTCTTGTTCCAATGCTTCTTGCTCTCCTGCAACAAGATTAGCTGCGTCTAACTCGTTATACTGAAAACGCAAAAAATCTTCATTCTCTTTTGCTTTTTTCAGCTTTTCTGTTTGTAATATAAGTTCACTTTCGGCTCTTTTGTACTGCAAAAAAGCTTTCTTATATTCACTCAACTCTTCTTCATCATGCGCAATAGTATCAACAACGTTAAGTTGGAAATCTTCTTTTTGTAATAAAAGATTCTGATGTTGAGAATGGATATCAATAAGTTTCTCCCCTAATATGCGCATTCCTTGTAGGGATATAGGAGTGTCATTAATAAAAGCACGAGACTTACCACTTACCATCAATTCGCGTCTAAGAATAGTATCTTTTGGCTCAAAATCTATATTTAGATCCTCAAAATAACTCTTATAATTATATTGTGAAATATCAAAATGCGCCTCAACAACACACTTTTTCTCTCCACTTTTTATCATCTTACTATCTGCGCGATTGCCTAATAATAAGCCAATTGCGCCCAAAATAATACTCTTACCTGCTCCAGTTTCTCCTGTTATCACAGAAAAGCCTGCATGGAAAGATATATCTAACTGATCAATAAGCGTAAAATTCTTTATATACAAATTCTTTAACATAAATATATCTATATTTCTGTAGGTAACGAAGATTTATTCTTATATCTTATAAATATCGCTCTTTCTTACTATCTTAAAAAAATATTCTTTTTTAAAGTATTTTTTTTAGTTCATTCACTATATCTTTTGCCACATCTTTCTTTGACTTTTTCTCAAAATATACCTTTCTATCATGTGAAATAATAGTAATTTGATTATCATCAGAACGAAAAGTTGTGTTTGGTATACGTGTAGAATTTAATACTATAAAATCGGCATTTTTACGTTCTAATTTTTGCTTTGCATTTGTTTCTTCATTGCTCACTTCCAATGCAAAAGCCACTATACGTTGATGATGTTTTTTCATTTTCCCCACAGCTGCCGCAATATCTTGTGTTGATTGAAGTTGTAAAGTTAAGCCTTTACCTTCTCGTTTTATCTTCTTATCAAATATAACTTGTGGCTTAAAATCTGCCACAGCTGCACTAAGTATAGCAACATCTGCCTCTGAAAAACGTGCGACAACAGCATCATACATCTCTTTTGTCGACTCTACATCTATCCGCTCTATACTCTCACTACATTGTAAATTCACAGGGCCTGATACTAATATTACCTTAGCACCTCTACACGCACATTCTTCTGCCAAGCAAAAACCCATTTTCCCTGAAGAATAATTACCTATAAAACGTACAGGGTCAATTTTCTCATAAGTAGGCCCCGCAGTAATAAGAATAGTCTTTCCTATAAGATCTTTTTGCTTTGTAAAACTAACATTCCAATTACCTTTCTTAGAAAAGAAATCTTCTATATATGATACTATTCTTTCAGGCTCCTCCATACGACCTTTTCCTTCTAAACCACTAGCAAGAAAGCCACTAACAGGATCAATTATATAATTACCATACCCCTGCAATATTTCTATATTATGTTTAGTAGAGGGATGCTGATACATATCCAAATCCATAGCTGGAGCAACAAAAACAGGAGCCTTCATAGAAAGATAAGTAGTTATTAGCATATTATCTGCTACACCATTAGCCATCTTAGACAACGTGCTTGCAGTGCAAGGGGCTATTAACATAGCATCTGCCCATAACCCAAGTTCTACATGTGAATGCCATGTACCATCACGCTGTGCAAAGAAATCACTAATTACAGGCTTACTTGTAAGTGCCGATAAAGTAATTGGAGTAATAAACTCCTTCCCATTAGGTGTTATTACCACCTGCACCTCTGCTCCTTTTTTTATAAACTCACGCACTATAAGGCAGCTCTTATAAGCAGCTATAGAGCCTGTAATACCTAATACTATCTTCTTACCTCTAAGCATTCTTAATATAAACTTTTAGAAATTAACCATTCATACGATTACTAAATTCACGTAAACGGATTATAGTAAGAACCTGCTTAGTATTATAAGTAAAATCACTACCTAACATCCAACTAAAATATCCAGGATCTCGGTGTAACACTTCAGCTACATCCCAGCCTTTATATTTCCCAAAATTAAACACTTCATGCCTACGAGGAACTCCATTATCATCTAAAATCACATTACCCTCCTTATCAGTTTCATCTTTCCAGATAATTCTACCTGCAAAATCAACAAAATCATTCATCTTTGAAAAATCAGCTAAAGCATCTACACTGTTTTCCAATATACGTTTCTCATCTGTTTGATTCTTAGAAGAATACATCTCTATTTCACCTTGTAAAACTGCCCAAGTAGCCTCTGTATCTTGATCTGCACGATGCGCTTTAAAATCTTCTTCCATTTTCCTACCACAATAAAACTCATAAGCTGCAGCAAGATTCCTACGTTCCATCTTATGAAAAATACTTTGTGCATCAACTAACTGACATTTAGAAAAATCAAACTCTATACCTGCCCTTAAAAATTCTTCTGCAAGCATAGGAATATCAAAGCGATTAGAATTAAAACCTGCAAAATCACATCCTGTAAATTTCAAAGATAACTCCTTTCCTTTCTCTTTAAAGGTAGGAGCTTTTGCTACATCTTCATTTGTTATACCTGTAAGAGCTATAACCTCTTCGGGAATCTGTTTCCCAGGATTGATAAAAATATTTTCACGCTCTTCCTTTCCATCTGGATAAACTTTTATATATGATATTTGAATAATACGATCATTAACAAGATCTAATCCTGTCGTTTCAAGATCGAATACAATTAAAGGACGTTTTAATTTTAACTTCATTATTTTCTCCTTAATTTATTAAAAGACTTCTACAAAAACATATAATCTCTATTCTTCTATTCTTAATATGTTATTTTATAGAATCTTACTTTACATAACAGAGCGGACTATTATTCTTTTTTATATACTTTATTTTAAAAAAAAGAGAAAGCTCAAAGATTCATTTCTTCTCTCTGTGCTTTCTCTTTTCAATATTATTTTTTTATTTTAATCATTCAACAACATTGGCATAATAAGCATTAATACATCTACATTCTCTAATTGTTTATTAGGAAGAACTATGCCTGCACGTGAAGGATCAGCAAGCTCTATTGTAACATCATCACCATCAAGATTGTTCAATATATCAAGCATACTAGTTCCTTTAAAACCTATACTCATAGCATTGCCAGCATAATTACATACAACGCTTTCTTTTGCACTTGTAGAAAAATCTATATCTTCTGCATTAAGAGTAAGCAATCCTTGTTCTATCCGAAAACGTATCAACGGTGAAGCCTCACTAGCAAAAGGCAATACACGACGAATAGCCCCTATAAGAGAACGACGATCTATAACTATCTGATTAGGATTTGCGACAGGAATAACGCTATTATAATTAGGGAATCTACCTTCTATAAGTCGACAAGAAAGATTACCTTCTGCATAAGAAATTTCTGCAGAACGCTGATCATATCTAATAATAACATCTCCACCATCTTTAGACAACACATTTTTCAATAAGTTTGCAGGCTTCTTAGGAAGGATAAATGCTGATTCTTTATCACTTTTAATTGTAAAAATCTTATTACGAACAAGTTTTTGACCATCAGTAGCAACTATAGATAAACTATCTGACAAAAGATCAAAGTAAAGACCATTCATAACAGGACGAAGCTCATCTTGTGCTGTAGCAAACAAAGATCGAGTAATTGCATCTACCAAAATATTAGAATCAATTACAATCGTTGTCGCATCTGAAGATACAGATTGAACTCTTGGATATTCCTCTGCCGAAAAGATTGGAAAATTATAAGAGCCATTCTGATAAGTTATATATATCTTCTGCTCATTCATATTAACATCCAACGAAAGAGGCTGTTCAGGCAATTCTTTTACAGCATCAATAATAGTTTGATTATTAACAGCAAAGCTCGCTTCACCATCAGCACTATCAAGTTCTATTATACAATGTATTGTATTTTCACTATCCGAAGCTGTAATAGTCAACTGGTTATTCTTTATTTCAAACAAAAAGCAATCAAGGATAGCTATAGCATTCTTGTTAGCTATAACCTTAGACAGTGTTTGTAATTTGCTGCTCAATAACGAGCTTGAAAGATTAAATATCATCAATATATCTTGTTTAGTTAATACTCTACATGAAATTATATCATAAAAGAAATAACCTTCTTTTACAACTTTCCACTATTAGAGTACAAAAATACAAAAAACACATATCATTAACAAAAATAGATAGTAAAAGTTTCGATTTTTAGAACTATTTTAGTAATTTCGCAGACAGAATAATAAAATAAAAACGATAAAATATATGGATTTGACTGGTAAAGTTATTGCTGTTTTGCCTCCACGTGAAGGAACTTCAGCGCGTGGTGCATGGAAATCGCAAGAATACGTTATTGAAACTCATGACCAATATCCACGTAAGATGGTCTTTAATATCTTTGGAGCTGACAAAATAGATCAGTTTGCTATAAAAGCCGGAGAAGAACTAACCGTAAGTTTCGATATTGATGCTCATGAATATAATGGTCGTTGGTTTAACAATATACGTGCTTGGAATATTCAGCGTATAGATGCTGCTGCTGCACAAGCTGCTAGTCCTGTACCTGCAGCACAACCCAAAGCTGAAACTCCACAACAAGCTACTCCCTTTCCTCCTGCTACTGAAAGTACTGAGTCGACAGACGACCTCCCGTTCTAAATAATATAATATTATAAATATAATAAATATGATTAAGGCTCAGCAGGTAATACCTGCTGAGCCTTTTCTTACTATAGTAAAAAGAATAAAGAGAAAAATATCTTTATTACCTTACCTTTGGCACTTACTTTATTATTTAATATTCCACATAACAGCCATTTGTTCTGAAGTCATATTCTCAAAATAATCTTGATCTTCTTTTGAGAACCGTGCAAAAAAATTAATCCCAGTCAGCTTTTCTATCTCGCGAATAGGTTTTAAGAAGGTTTTCATCTGCCCCCTTGCATCTGACTTTTTATGCTCTATCCAAAAAGATAACGCCTTATAACTCCACTTTCCATTAATATCTTTATACTTCAATACCTGTAAAGAATAAAAATACTTCGGAACTATCAATCCTCTAACATTCTCTTTTATCTGATCAGGATTATCAATAGTACATCCACGAACCACGAACATAGTGTCTATATTACTTACGTTTATAGCCTCGCTAAACTTACTTCTAACTAATTCCTCCATAAGTGCCCAAGCACCAGGAGAAGCATTAAAACTATTTTGAATCTGAGGAGCCATGTTTGTTAGATAAAACGTTTGCTTCTGCGCTTCTTCATCACTTTTTCTATCAGCAGAAGCGATAAGATGCCCATGACTATATCCACTTCCTTTAATTAAATCCTTTAAAAACTCAGTAGAAGAAAAACTAGGATCAAACAGATAATTGGTTTTACTTTTACCCTTCCCTTCAGTTTTCCCGTAACGTGGGATATTACCAAAAACATTATGACTATTCATTTGAAAAGCTACCCAACGTGTGGCCTGTTTATCCTTATCAAACTCTACTGTATAATTTACCTCGCCATTTTTAAGCTTGTGCGTTACTACTTTACTATTGCCACCATGAAAAGAAGGTAACTCGGAAAGCGATTTTATAACCGTACCACCATCACTTGGCACTTTAGGCTTACCACCTCTATCTATATTATAAGCCAACACCTTACCCTCGTCATCTACTGTGCATGAAAAAAGATTTAGGACCAAAGCAAACGACAGAGAGAATACAAAGATTGATGATTTTTTCATTTTCTGTTCCTCTAAATAGTTAATATACTTATTATATACATTATCAATTATATAAACACAAAGATAACAAATAAAATGCGAATGAACGCATATGCAACTACGTTTATTCGCATTTTATTATTATATATAAAAATGTATTAAGCTACTTCTTTAACTTACCATAGCGGTGCATAAAGCGGTCTACACGACCAGCTGTATCAACAAGCTTACTCTTACCTGTATAAAAAGGATGAGAGGTACTTGAGATTTCTACTTTTACCAAAGGGTAAGTTTCGCCTTCAAAATCTACTGTTTCTGTTGATTTACATGTAGACTGTGAAAGGAACATATCACCGTTAGACATATCCTTAAATACGACGGGGCGATAGTTTTCTGGATGAATACCTTTTTTCATTTTATTTTTCTATTTAATTTTATAATAACCTTTTTATTTGTTAAGTATAACTCATTCTTATACCAATAAGCACTTAACAGGGTGCAAAATTACAAATATTTATGCACTTGTCCAAATATTTTAAAAACTAAATATATTATACCCATAAGATTAATTAGCGTAAACTATCTTAATGGACTTAATTCGTAATTGAATTCCTTTAGAAGTTTTTTCAAAATCATTAACAATCTTTACTTTATTAGAAGACAATCCATTAAACTGCACCTCTGACAAACTTACTTTTGTTATCTTAACCTTATTACTACCACTTTCTGCATAAGCCATATCATTTCCATTAGAAGGTTCTTTCTTATTTACATCTATTATAATAACGATCTGCTTAATAACCTTTGAGCATTCTATAGTTAAAGAATTCTTAGCATACATTCTCATAGAATGATATTTTGCGAAATATTTAGGAGGAGTAGAACCACCATTCTGAGCAAATGTAAGCTTTGTGCCATCTTTAGCTTCGTAAGATACATCTGTTTTATCTTTCTTGCCAAAATCTGAACAATCAATGATCGTTTCCGCACCAACAGGTGTCGTTGGATTAGTATTAAGATCTTCTTGAAGAGGAGTAGCACCTTCACCAGTTATATTAACTATTACACTACCCTTATCCATTTCATAAATAGTCTTTTTATCTTTCTTTAAGAAAGGCATAAGGTATCCCTTTACAATAACAGTTTGACCTTTTTTCAAATCTGTATTAGCAGAAAACTTAACTCCACCCTTATTTAAACCTGCGTAAATCTGAATTTCCTCTGTACTTCCATCTGTCTTAATTTTATAAGATAAAGAACCATCATTATTTACTTTATTCCAAACATCAGTGATAACACCCTTTACATAAGCCTGTGCTGCCAACTTAGATTTAGCTTCTTTAATCTTAGCTACTGCTTGATCTGTTGTCCATGCTGTAGCTTCTGTATTTAAATCGGGTAAAACAGGAGGAGTAGCTCCCTTTATCAAACTAACAATTTTGCTAGTTTTATCTACTTCCATTATAGTTTTACCTATTTTTTCATTAGTATAACTCTTCAAATTACCTATAAGAACAACTTGATCTCCTACATTAAGATCTGTTTCTGCTTTAAAATCTGCACCATTAAGACCTTTACCAGAATATACCTGAATATATTCTGTATTACCTTTTACATCTACAATATCATAGGAAATGCTCTTATATGTAGAATTATAAGCTATTACCTTACTTATTATACCTTTTATATATGCCAAGCCTTTTACACTACCATTTGCATCTTTTATCTTCTGTATAGCTTGAGCTACTGTCCATGCTGTTTCCTGAGTATTTAATATATCAGTAGTAGCACTACCACCACCTGTATTAGGATTAGGATTTTTACTTTCATCATAGTTAATACTATAAGGTGCTGGAACATCCTCACAACTTGTAAAAGCAATAACTGTTAACGTTATAGCCAATAATGGAATTAATACCTTCTTCATCTTATTTATTTTTCTAATTTGTAAGAATAATCTGTTTTTTATTTTATAGAGATTAGTCTATTATTTTTATCTATCTCCTTTGTACCTTTATAATTTATAAGCATACCACATACTACTACTTGCTTACCTACTACCAGTGTTTCAGATGAGGAAAACTTAGCTCCATCTAAATTTAACCCCCCAAACACCTTTAGTTCTGTGTTAGACTTACCATCATCTGAAATAAAATAAGTACATGACCCGGCTGGGGCATAAAAACTATTACTTGGGACTGTTGATATTATACCTTTTATATACCATTCTTTGTCCCCAGCATTACCACTCTGAATTAAAGCTAAAGCACGAGTAACATCAAAAGGTTCAGCCTTTGTTCCCTTACCTTTACCTACTAAACCTACTAAAGGATCTATAACAGTAGCATTCTCAACATCGCTAAGCGAACGTATTATAATTTCCCACTGATCATTAAAACGCTTAAATATTCCTGTGATATTTACCTTACCTTTAGGAACTTCTACACCTGCGAATTTGGCAAAATTGCTATTATACATTACCAATTTCTTGTTGTCTATTCCTGCTAATGACCAGCTTACGCTACCTGCGCCACTATTACGATTAGCATAAGTCTGTATGTTACTCTTAGAATTATAATCATAACCAGATTTTAAGATAACATTCTTTATAACTCCAAGTTTTCCCGCATCATCATTTATATTCCATTTATTTATATCAAATGCTTCAGCCTCTACCTTATTATTAATACTAATAATCTTATAATGTTTATCCCACACTAACTTACTTATTCTGCCTATAGAAACAGTCCCTTTAGAGCTTACAGATGGCACACCAATCTGTGGTTGTAAACCATAATTACCTATATAAAGGTCTTTTAAGCTTACCAATATTTCTGTTCCTATTGGCAAATATCCATAAATAGCACTTTGTCCTAACGAGATAATTATTGCACCTGTTTTATCTTGAAGAGCTATTTCGTTATACACATTACCCTCCTTATCCGAACTGGTTACAATGCCCTTTAGCTGTATATCATCAACTATTTTTTCATAACCGTTCCTTGTTGAAATAGGAGTTGTATATTTCTGTTTTAACTGAGCTATTGTAAGCACATTGGTTTCCTTTAACTCATTACTGCCATAATAACGCTCTTTTCCACCTATTGGTGTATCTGCATAATCCTTACCCATACAAGAAGAGAGGATTATTATTACAGTTGCGGCTATCGTTAAAAAATTAAATTTCCTCATAAAATAATTGTATAGTATGTATTTAGAATTTATAAGCAATATTCAACATTCCGTTAATGCCATAAGCATAATATAACTTAGGATTCTTTCCAAAATCATAAGCCCTAATAGTAGTAGTTCCAGTTCTCTGATTAATAGTATAGCTACTTCTACCATACTCATAACCGCCACTTATTATCTTCTGATTATTTAAAATATTTGTTACCATCAAATTAATTGATAAGCTATGATGCCCTA
Source organism: Prevotella sp. C0209C1 (assembly GCF_056583855.1). Lineage (NCBI taxonomy): Bacteria > Pseudomonadati > Bacteroidota > Bacteroidia > Bacteroidales > Prevotellaceae > Prevotella > Prevotella sp. C0209C1. The sequence continues at coordinate 55,665 of NZ_JBWPJP010000010.1, forward strand.
TATATATATTCTTTCCTATAGAAGCATCAAGCATAAAGCCTCCTTTTCCTTTTGCTTGAGGAGCAGGATTATAATAGCCCTCTGCATCAATACCACCAAGAGCAGTTCCCATAGTACGCAATGTAGAGCCATAACGCATACTTGGAGAATAAGATAAATATATACGATCGTAATAATTACCTACTACATCTATAAACCAGCCACCTTTATGAAAGCTCAATATACCACTATATACTGATAACGGCGTATTAGCTTCACGCATTCCATCATTATAAACAACATCTTTATAGAAAGTACTCTTAGTAGAATTCATGTAAACAACATCTGCATTATTTACATTTTTTGCTTCCTGCCATGTAGCAAGAGTTTTAAAATTTAAGAAATTTGTCAATTTAAAATCTAAGCCTAACTCAAAACCGTATAAACTTTTCTTTATATTAGTCATACTGATATAAGTAAAAGAATTAACATCATCATAGAAGAAATTTTGCCATTCTGTAACATGAGTTAAACGATTATAATATGTACTCAAGTTTGCATGTAACCAGCTTCCACTATATTGATAACTAAGTTCTGAAGAAAACACACGTTCGTTGCGTAAGTTTTCAACAAAATCATTATTCATCTCAGGAGATACGAACGCATCTCTTCCTTCTGGCGCACGATGCTCATAACCAAGACCTACAGATAGTGCGTTACCTCCGCTCAAAGTTATTGTACCACTACCCTTTATGCCACCAGAAATAAAATTAGCTTGACGACTCTTACCAAAAGAATTATTAGCAAACAAGCCATTACGCATATTACCTACACGATACATATTGTCAAATCCTAATCTTGCTGCTAATACATAAAAGACATTACCATAAGTTTGTGCAAAATTAGTCCAAACATTAACCTTTCGCACATTAATATTATAATCATACCCAAAGCGATCACCCTCATAAACAAGTTTACCTAACCCATTTACGCCCATAGTATTCAAATCATACTGCGTGCGAGGATCACCTGAAGGATATGTTCCCACAGCATAAGTATTTATATTATGATATTTCTTAGCACCTAACATATCTTCCATAGTCTGATAATGGTGTCCTAAATTTTGAGCTAAGACAACACCTACGTTTAACACTTTCTCTTTTCCTAAATGATTGGTCAATGTAGAAGCTAAACTTGTTGTCATATTACGGTCTTGCCTTGCCTGCAAGAAATAAAGAGCATCTTGCCCATTAGCAGCTGCCTGACGGTTAGAATAATAAAGGCGATCCCATTGTATCTGACGATTATTCTTATTCCTCCAATAATCTACTGCATCCTCCCAGTCTTTATATGCCTGTGCTGTGCGATAACGACTATCATGCTCATTCCAAACATCAAAGAAATTGCTTGGCATATTTTTCCAGTAATCAGGAGCAGGATTTTCTGCATTATTATAGTTAAGCTTCGTGCTCTTATAAATTCCATATTTAGCAAACAAAGAAGTTGTCAGCTTTAATTTCTTATTAATATCCCAGTCCCATGTTAAGATACCTGAAGGAGAATAGTCGTTAATAACACGACTATTACGTTTAACCCCATTCTGATACCCCCAATAAGGATTATACTGAAAATCATTAGCTAACCAATAAGCCTCTTCTGTGCTTGCTCCTTGTCCTGCACGCTCAGTAGGATTACCCCATGTAGACAAACTCAAAGAATGCCCATTATCCCATTTTTTCTGTACCCCGAAATAATAAGATAACGAATTATAAAAAGTACCTTCTACATAACCACGATTAGCCCAACGATAACCTATACTTGCCGCAACAGCCCAACCATTATTATTAAAACCACTGGCATAATTATACATTCCTCTAAAAGTATAATTTCTATTAGCAGCAGATAATGTAAGTCGTTGCCCTGCAGGCATAGAACCTGCCCGGAAATTATAATTATTACTCCCTGCAATACCTGTCATAGAAAAATTATTACTCTCAAAAGGCAAAGCAAAGTCAACATTACGTGTCTGCTGATTAATGCCACCTACCATAGAATAGCGGAATTGCCCACTTTCCATATCATTAACTGGAGTGCCATTAATATAAATCTCATTATACTTTTGATTTAAAGCACGGTATCTAAAACGCATAGGAGAATAAAGATAGCCTACCTGCGAAGCATAAACATTACTTCCCGAAGTTAAGATAATAGCATTATCACTCATAGGGTTCTCTTCATTAATCTGAGCTTCAGAGAAAGTAAACAAAGACTCCTCTATTGGCTTTACAGTTTGTTCCTGCTGAGTAGTAGTCTTTTTTGTAGTATTCTGAGCAAATACTGCCACTGAACTACATACTGCGATAACCGCTAATGTCAGCTTTTTCTGCATAATATTATTGTATTAAAGTATGTTATATTGTAATTGCAAAGTAATAAAATATATTTTAAATATAAAAATACTTTGAGTTAAAACTTATCCACAATTACAATTATCTCAAATTAATTAGCGACATTTGCAAAAGAATAATATCCGAACTTGCCTAAGGGCATGTTTGCATAGATAAGATACGTATAAATGTTAATTAAATTATTATAAGAATGAAAAAACTATCTTTACTTTCAATCTCATTATTACTTTGTGTTATAAGTACTTTTTCACAAAGAAAATATTCCGTGTATGCTGTTGGTTTTTACAATCAAGAAAACTTATTTGACTATACACACGATAAAGGGAAAAATGATTACGACTTTACCCCTAATGGAAGCTATCATTGGAATAAAATGAAATATAGCCATAAGCTCGCTAATATGTCGCGAGTTTTATCAGAAATGGGCACTGATGTCCTACCAAAAGTAGGATGCGCTTTTATCGGATTGGCTGAATGTGAAAACGATCATGTTGTAAAAGACCTCGTAGCACAACCTGCCCTTGCACAACGTGGATATAAATATATACATATAGAAGGACCTGACCGACGAGGTATTGATTGTGCTTTTATTTACCAACCAAAACTTTTTACAGTTCGTAATACAAAGCTTATACCTTACATATACGAATTAGCCAAAGACAGTGCACATGCTACCCGTGGCTTCCTAACTATTAGTGGAACTATGGCTAACGAACATGTTTCTGTTATTGTATGCCACTTGCCAAGTCGTGGGGCAAGTTCATACTACCGCGAGCTGGGAGCAAAACAAATAAAAGTGATAAAAGACTCTTTGCTACAAGAGGATCCTAACTGCAAAGTTATAGTAATGGGAGATATGAATGACGACCCTACTAATGCTTCTATGCACAAATATCTTTCTGCGAAAGCCGAAATATCTGAAGTGGGTACAAACGATATGTATAACCCATGGTATAACATACTTGTGAAACAAGGCACTGGAACATTACAATATCAAGGGAGATGGAACTTATTTGATCAAATTATCCTATCACCTAACTTTCTAAATAAAAATGGATCTAAAGACTTTACTACACTAAAATATTGGAAAAATCAAATATTTAAGCGTGATTATCTTTTCCAGCAAGAGGGTAAATATAAAGGTAATACCAAACGTACTACAGCAGGAGGAGTTTGGCTCGACGGATACTCTGACCATCTTCCTACAGTAGTTTATCTCGTAAAAGAACAAACAAAATAGGATTATATAATAAAAATATAAAACACATATATTATTTCCTATGTTAGAAACAGAATCGCATCCCTTTAAGCCATGGCTACCCAAACATGCTAAAATACTGATGCTGGGCACTTTCCCTCCTGCACCAAAACGTTGGTGTATGCCATGGTATTATCCTAATTTCACAAATGATATGTGGCGTATTTTGGGGCTCATCTTTAAGAGAGATAAGTTTGCCTTCGTTGATCAAATAAACAAAACTTACCGTCTTAACAGTATAAAGGAAATGCTTTTAGAGCAAGGAATAGCTATATTTGATACAGCTCAGCGCATTCGCCGTACAAAAGGAACTGCTTCTGACAAGGATCTTGAAATAGTAGAGCCTACTAACTTTGACAAAATACTACATTCTCTACCACAATGTAAGGCTATTGTAACAGCAGGACAAGTTGCTACAGATATCATATCTCGGCACTACAACATTAATGCTAAACACCTTAAAATGGGAGAAAATGTTTCTTTTACGTTTGAAGAACGCACTATACTACTTTACAGAGAACCAAGTAGTAGTAGGGCTTTTCCTATGAAAATAGAAAAGAAAGCTAAATATTACGAAGACATGTTTAGACAATTAGGCATAAAAAAGTAGCTATACTATAAACAAATAAATATCTATCAACAAGTAATAAAACAATGAAAAAGATAACTATAATAGGAATTGCAGGCGGTACAGGATCAGGAAAAAGTACCGTAGTACGAAAAATAGTAGAAGCCTTGCCACCAGACTATGTTGCTGTAGTACCACTCGACTCTTACTATAATGATACCACCTCACTTACCGAGGAAGAGCGTAAAGCTATAAATTTCGACCACCCTGATGCCTTCGACTGGAAACTTCTCATAAAACACGTTAACGAATTACGCAACGGAATAGCTTGCGAACAACCCACTTACAGCTATATTCTAAGTAATCGTTTGCCTGAAACCATACATGTAGAGCCTAAGCCTGTTATAATTATAGAGGGTATTATGACTCTTAATAATAAAAAACTACGCGACATGATGGATCTGAAAATATTTGTCGACGCCGACTCTGATGAGCGTCTTATTCGTAACATACAACGTGATACCATAGATCGTGGAAGAACAGTATCGATGGTTGTAGACCGTTATCTTAAAGTATTAAAGCCCATGCACGAACAGTTTATAGAGCCTACCAAACGATACGCCGACCTTATTATTCCGCAAGGAGGCGAAAATCATACAGGAATAGGCATTCTTTGTAAGTATATAGAAGGGTTAATACCTACTATGTAGTCGTCCCTCAAGAACTTGGCTTACAACCAGCAAATGGTATTGGATAACACCTTACCTGCAATGATACGATTATTCTTATCGTTGTAATTTGCTTAAAATTTCTTACCTTTGTAGGTGCATAAACACCACAGATGTACGAAAAGATCTTATAGATCGTGCAAAAAGGTATGGATTGGAAATAATAATCAAGTAAGTTTAACCCTTTAATATATAAAATTTATGATAGAAGAATGGATATTTTACATCCTCTTATATTGCTATATAGTTAAGTGTATAATGAAGTAATAGGAGGAGTACATAAGTGTTTTAATATTTTATGCAAACTTGATAAGATGGACTGCTTTTAGAAAAATCGAAATAAAACTTTCGATTTTCCATTCGTTTATACTATCTTTGCAAGTAGCTACAACATTTTTAATGATTTTAAAATAGTATAAAAAATTATAAGCAGCGTGAAATTATAAAAAATTACATAAATCGTATCAATGCACCTGATGTGAACGACATCAATATGCAAGTTTAAAACCAGCTACGAGATAGAGACTACAAATCAGTATATACGAAGGAAGAAGCAGAGCTGTATTTTGCAGATTGTAAACTTGATAGCGAGGTGGAATTTAGTTAAAGAACGAAAGCAAATATTTTTGGTTAGGAGGAAAGAGTATATATACCCAACTATTAAATTAAGGTAACGGAAGCATACGTTGACATAGGTAGTGTTTACTACTGCTATATTGTACAAGTAAGAGAATTTTAATAAAATTGTTATGAAGAAATTATTAGCAATTGCGCTTATGCTTTTGGCGAAGTTGACAATTAGCGCACAGGAAGGTAAGTGGACTAGTGGTATAGTTGAGAAAGATGAATTACGTGGGCTGCCAGGTGGAGTGTATTTTCGCTATGAGGTAGCAGGAGATGGTGCTTTCGAGGTGTACGACTGGAATGACTGGGTATTTAGAATAACTACTGAGAAAGGGGTGTTTAATGTATTGCATTACAACTATGGAGGCGACCGTTATATGAGTGTTACGATAGGACTATATTCGTTTGATAATAAGTTACAAGTCAGAGTTGATACAGAATTAGGTGCTGATGCCTCATTTCGTGCTGGGTGGATTGTCAGACAAGGATTATATTATCCCTCTATAAGGAAGAAATTGCGAAAGATGATAAGTGCATTAAAATTGGGTACAGGATATGTAAGGGTACTTTGCGAGAGAAAGAATACCTCTGCTGCTTTCGATTTAAAAATAAAACCTTATACTGAACAGAAAGAATGATATAACACACATATACTATGTGTGTCCCCAATTCACTTTGTTTTCATATAATTAACAAGTGTTTTTTTTAAGTTATTGTACCCTACGTCGTGAGACGTGGGGTACTCTTTTTTTATTGGTAGACATTGATTATTTGGAGTTTCCCAGTCATGCCTGTCTATTAAGTAATTGTTCGTACTTCAAGGTAAGATCGGCTATCAAACTGTTGAGCTGTATTATCTGTTTGTGCAGGGTAGCAATGTCTTCGTGTAGTGTGTTGTGATTTGCTTAAAATTTCTTACCTTTGTAGATGTATAAACAACATAATTTAAATTTCAATTAAAATGATTAAGTTGTGATTTGCTTAAAATTTCTTACCTTTGTAGGTGCATAAACAACTTGCAATATAAGTATCTGTATGATGCAAAGTTGTGATTTGCTTAAAATTTCTTACCTTTGTAGGTGCATAAACAACACTGACGCAGCATAATATTTAACGGACTATGTTGTGATTTGCTTAAAATTTCTTACCTTTGTAGGTGCATAAACAACGCTCTTGCTCAAAATCCGATATATTATGCAGTTGTGATTTGCTTAAAATTTCTTACCTTTGTAGGTGCATAAACAACACGGGCTCTACAAAAAGCTGTTTATCAAGCTATTGTAGAGATATTAGAGAAAAATAAAAATGCTACTACAAACACAAATCCCATTCATACAGAATGGGATTTTTTCGTGTACTAAGCCGTATACATACAGTGGTATGAAAGGACAGTAAACATAAAAGTAAGAAACAAAAATGTCTATGATTAGTATTTTCCCCTCTGCTTTATTGCTACTGATAAAGAAAAAGCCTATAAGCTATTAAAATAACTCTAACTGCTGGTAAGGAGCGTTAGGAGCCTTCTGCTTTTTGCAATAAAACAACTCAATAGCGGCAAATTGCTTATCGGTTATGCACAACAAGCCTACTTTTCCTGTGTTAGGAAGATTATTATGAATACGCTTTTTGTGAACTTCGGCATTTTCCATACTTGAGCAATGGCGAACATAGATAGAAAACTGAAACATTGTGAAGCCATCTTTTATAAGAAATTTTCTAAAATCGATATAGGCTTTCTTTTCCTTTTTCGTTTCGGTAGGCAAATCGAAGAATACAAGTATCCACATAACACGATATTCGCTAAGTCTATCTAAAGGCATAATAGATGATGATATGAAAAAAGTAATTATGTAAGCTCTGGGTATAATATAGTTTTATCCTCCCCTGAAAAGCACTTGTAAAGCGATGCCGTAGTTTGTTGTGCAGCAATCATAAGTGGGCTACGCTTACCTTTAATAATAACATCAATCACAGGAATGCCTAACAACCTAAACTTAATATCTTTTGTAAGCTGATCAATACTATCTTCTTGGTGCATAATGTCTATTACCATATTATCTACATACGGACGATAAGGCTCCATTATATCATCGGCTAAGCAATAAGCATTATACTTATTATGGTGATGAATGCCTAAGGTAGGTAAAAGTCCGCTACCTACCAAAGCTCTTGCTATAACAGCCCTTAATATGGCATAACCATAATTGAGCAAGTTGTTAGGAGGAATGCCTTCTCTTTCTCTTGTAAATAGCGGAAGAGAAGGAAAGATATTTTTCCAATAATAAGCGGCTGCTCTTGCCTCAAGGTTATCAGGATCGCCACTTCGCACATTGTTAGCCCAAACCCGCATACATTTAGTTTCTGCTTCGGTATAACGCCTAAGTATTGCCTCTTGGTTAAGGATTTTTTGTTTTGTAGTTTGCTGCCATAATTGTTTACGCAATGGCAACGAAGCGTCTAACTGATGTCTAAAACGTTCGTTTTGCAGCGTATTACCAGACAAAGGCAATTGCAACCCCACTGGCAAGCCTTTTGCATCGCACGTTATAACAGCCACATTGTTAGCCAAAAGAGCTTGCATGGCACCTGTGGTAATGGTAATGCGTAAGCTATTGAGCACCACTACTCCAATATCTTCTATTGGAATAGTGCGCTCAGCTTCTTGTAATAATGGCTTTGGCAAATCTTTTTGGCTTACAACTTCTGGTATATGGATAAGCAGCTGCTCGTTTCGCAAGCTAAGGTAAGCCGCATTGTTAAAGCAAAGCGTTTTCTTTATCATACATTTACTTTATTACATTTAAGATATTTCCCAGTCTGTCTACCTTCAATTTCCAACATACCTCTTTTATGCACTCATCTGTTATAGCTTTTTCCATTTTGTTAAGCGACTGAAATTCTACCTTATCAGCTATCACTTTAGCAATAGTAGATGGAACGAAAAAACTTCTATTCCCAGTAGAACTAACCATCTTATAAATCCTTGTTTTATCAATGTGGCATATTCCCATTGTCCGTTCTTCTTCAGTGGGGACATAGACTAAATCGTTTGGCGATAGATAAAACTTCAGCGCAACACCTTTTTCGTTATATTCAGGAACGGGTGAAAGCTTTTGCTTTTGTCGTTCTATAGCTTCTCTTAACGGTACGGAGTAATAATACCTCTTACCTTCTTCATCTTCATAAATAGCAAAAAAGAGATTAGTACCTTTATCAGCTTCTACATACTTCTTGGTTTTAGCTCCTCTTTCACCCACTTGATATTTAGCACCGAGCGGTTCAGACAGTCGCACATTCTTAATAGGCTTGTGAGCTTTACCATTATTATATAGCTCGATGTTGCTATTCATCTCTTGTATACCTTCAGGAGCGAAAGCTACTAAAGCATCTCCCCCTTTACTTTCTAAGTAGTTAAGCAAAATAGCTTGTATACCTGTATCAGTAATAGATGCAATTTTCTTTTTGTCAAATGATGTATCTAATGGTTTGCGTACAGCTACCATAGGAGTTTTGTCATCACTACTTATCCATACTTCAACTTTTGACACATCTTGTCGGTTCCATTTATAATTCAAACTCTTAAAATGAGCAACTAACTGTTTTTTGTTAAAATGCTTATCAACCAAATCGTTGACATAAGCTCTTAACTGTGCGTTGCATATAGCAGATATGTTATCTAAGGCTTTAGCAATGGGTAAAACTTCTTTCCTAATAAGATTTACTCTTCCAAACACTATTTCTTTATGCATAGACTTGCGTATAGCCCACATATCATTGCCTTTCTGACTACATATCATTTTCTTTCCATTCTCATCATAGCGTTGATATCTATTAGTAGCCCTATTAATTATTCTTACATTGTTTTTAAAACTAACAACAATATCGTTTAGTGCTTTTAAGGCATCTTGTGTAAAGGTGTCCCATGGCTTGTTAATAATCCTATTTTTATCACATAACAATTGTCGTAAGTCTTCTCTTTGCTTAGGGCTATTAGCATTTACATTGCTAATATAGTTTACCATGTTTCGCGTAGTGCAGGCTATAACAAGGGCGTCCATAGCATGGTGCCTATGGTCGATACGCTTCTTTTTAAATCCCTTTTCATATTCTGACGGCACATTGGTTTGAAAATATCTGCTACCATTCTCTTCTTTCATCTCTCCAAAATCGTTTGTTCCAGACAACTTGTTAAGCCTTTCAAACCTTGGCGTAACTATTGTGTTCCATACATCTTTAAGCCCCCAATCGTTTTTCAGCTTATCAGTAACAGCGCCAGATGAAGGTAATAAGTTCTTAGCCGTAGCCTCTTCTTCGCCTTGCTGTCTTACTACATTAGAAAGTAAAGACATAATTGTTTTAGTAATATAACGCGTATCATTAAGCTGCCTACTGCTAAAGCTCTCAGGTATATTTTCAGCTAACAAGTTATCACGCTTACGCTTGTTATGTGCATAATGCTCGTTAACAAACTGCTTATACTCTTCTTCTTTTAATATTGTTACCTCTTTGCCATGTGCTGTACAATAAATCCTGTCTCCACCTCTGACTTTAATAAACTCATAGCCCAACATTTTATCCTTTTCTTTGTTTACTTCTGATTCGCAAATAACCTTGTTATTAAAAGAATTATCAAAGTATCTGCTTTGTGGAATAACATGTTCTATCTGGTATGCTGTTGTAAAGAGCTTGCTTAGCGAGATAGCTTTACCTGTATAAGGCGAACAATATTTTTGTTCGAGCCACAATTTATATCTTATTAGTTCTGCACTGGTAGGGCGTTCTTTCTTTGATATTTTAATAATATCGTCATAGTCCTTATCTTGCTTATTGAGGCTACCTAATACAGCCTGCTCATAAATGCGCATTTTCTCTTGATGCATAGGAGATAAAGGTCTGACATCTTTGATAAAAGTATCGTTCTTCAATTCTTCTAAGAGATACTTTATTCGTAAGTTAGTAGCTTCGTTATTAAGATTTCTAAGATTAGCCTCATTACGTTGCTGTGCAGTTAGCTTCATTTCACGTGCCACCTCTACGTGTATCTCATCAATATGCTTTTCTGCTTTCCAAATATCATATACCACCCTAAGCGTTTCTAAAATTACTTGTTCTACAATAGGATTACGCAAAGAATGCTGCGGAAATCTGTAAATAAATTTTAATAAATCTTTTGGAGTATCCCAACATTGTATGTCCGTAACTTCTGAATGGCGTCCATATATTACGTAAGAAGCTAAGTAAGTAGGCAACCCTTGAAAGTCGGATACATGGTGTAAAACATATCTGCTATCATCTATCTTCTCTTTTAGCTTGCTATCAATATTACCAGTTATGATTTGTTGAATACATTTCAGTGTTTTAGCATCAATGGCTTGTTCGTCCCAAGCCTTACCCATACGCATCAACGTTAAAAGTCTTTTTATAGCTTTTTCAGAGTATGCACCATAACACTTCTCAAAAGGCTTGATTTTTAGGAATGACGATACAAAGTTGTCATCATCATACAATTTACGTAAAGCCTTAACCGATTCCTCTTGTTCTTCTACAGAATACAGCAAATGCCAAAGCCGATATTGCATGTTAGGTGTGTCATCTAACCATTGCTTATCCATACCAGCACGCTTTAGAGCCGATAACAATTCATATCTGGTTTCGTTGCAAGGATATTGTTTAGTGGCGTCTTTAATATAATTCCACTCTATAGGGAATACTTTTTCTTTATCTATCTGTACTTTCTTTATTTGGAAAAAATCCTTTAACAAGATGTCTTGCTTTATCTCCTTTCTATCATTAAGATATGTAAAGAGGTTACAATAATCTTGTGGTGTTGATAGATATTGCGCCGTTACATCTTCTCTTGTAACGACATCAGATAATCGTAGATTGTGAATAAATTGCCATAACCTAAACTCTTGATAATACGGATTCGATTTAGCTATACACTTAATAGGCATTTCTTTTACTTCACCTGTTTCTTTATCTACATATTCATAGCTTTCATATTTACAGTTATCTATAAGCGACTTTTTGCTCTTAAGTGGGCGTTGGTAGAAAATTATATCATCTACTAACAGATGTATCATGTTGCTCTTTACCACTTCATTGTAGCGTACATCGTTATGAGCATATAGCTCTTTTGCACAACTCTCAAGCAAATGCTGATTATGCAACTCATCATGATATTTAGCTTGCTGCTGCAATATCTCTATTAGCTCTTTTTTGTAATACTTACGTTCTATAGTTCTTACTAAGTTTCCCCGTATCTTGTCATCAGGCTTGCTAAGTATGTTGTCGTAGATAAATGCGCCCACTGTCTTGCCCGATGATTGTATTTGGCTTTCTGTGCGTTTTTTTATTAATCCCCAGTCGTCCTCTTTGGGTAGTCTGTATGACGGATTTTGCTTACCACTATCAAAAATCTTTGGTGTTTTACCATCTTTTTCGTAGATAGTTACAACTATAAGTTGTAATGTTTTGCCTACCCAATCATATAAAGGTGTATCACTCTTCCTTTTATATATACCGCCATCTTCTAAATGTATGTTATACCAAATGCCATTACCCTTTTGTCCTTCATCAGCATCTACACTTATCACCTTTAATACTTTGTATTCCTCTTTCTTAGTAGGCTGCTCTTCTTCTTCCTCGCCACGCAATTGGTAATAACCTCGTTTTTTATTAAAATTGAGTAATATCCATGCCAATTCTTCTTTACTAATAAGCTGTGTAAGAGCCTTTTTACGCAGATAATAAATGGTCCAGTCTAAAGGCACTTTCTTTCCATTAGCTATTAACTGAGGTTGATGCTTGGCAAAGTCGGATAACATTTCATGAAATGAGTCCATAAAGACAAATTCCATCTTCCCCATTTCGTTTTTATTCTGCCTCCATGCCAATTTTGGTTCGCTGTCATCTATAAACTTTCCATATGTTTTATTGTCAGTCTTATCCCAGCCCAGTAACTTATCAAAATGATCAGGTAAAAAGTTCATTATATGTAATACTCTGCACAAACGTTCACGACGTAACACATGCCGTTCTGTAAGACGTCTTTTGCCTCTATACAATGTGCGTTGTGCCGTTTGGGAGACAGTATCACCTTTCTCAAAACTTCCTAATATATCTTGGCTCATAGGTATTATTCTACTACCCATTTTGATGCTTCCAATAGGGTTTCCATTATCTTCTGTCTTTACTAAAGCCCAGCCTACACTGTTAGAGCCAAGATCTAATCCTAAAACATTTTTCATATTTTATTACTGTTTTGTTTGTTTATTTAGATTTTTATTTCTACATTTGCAACAAGATATTTTAAGCAAATCACAATAAGGATTATTCCGTTGTGAAAACATTTTAGGTGGGAATTCTTGTAATTCTCACCTTTTTTATGCTTTATTGCTATATTTTATATGACATCTTTTCACAACCATACATATACTCTTAATTGTTATTAAAGGCAAATGTAAGCATTTTATATTTTATTTAAAAATAAATATGCAAATAAATAAGGGTCAGTCGTAAAACCCAGTTGCAAGCCCTCTCCTCTCAGGCACATAATTTCATAAGTCTATATAAAAAGAAAGGAATATCTGTCA